>CALGOB010000197.1 GCA_937958005.1 uncultured Cyclobacteriaceae bacterium | reverse complement strand
CCTGGTAGTAGCCAACCATCTTGCATTTCCTGATAAATAATCACCGAGATGACATATCACGCCGACTCACTTAAATACATAGAAATAAAGATTTTTCACTCGGATACTGGTAATTAAACCCGAATGATGCCTTAGACTTTTAAGAGAAAATCATAAATGGCTGTTAGATAGCTGCTTAAATTCTGATTTGCAACGCAGACATAGTCTCCATTATGGTGAGTAGGAAATTAGGATTTAAGTGGCTAGATGACTGTTAGTTATGGTTTGTATCAAATTTCTATTGCATCATTCGGGTTAAAAATATTGATTTTCTAATAATTGATATCAGAGCGGCTGCTATTTGATATCTCCCTTTTTAAAATAGCTTGAGTGTCAGAGTTTGTCTAAGAATATTATTCCACAGGAATATCACTTGATCCAATATTAGTTAACAATGAATTTTTAATCCCTAAGGGATATTAATTCCCCGACTCTTGAGTCGATCATTAAATTATTGCCCATAGATACCCCGTACCCTTGGGTCGGGGTTGGTTCATTTGTCTAAGTAATAATATAGGAATCGCGGAATCAAACTCCGTGCAGGTATTGGAGAATTATAAGATACTTCACCATCTATTTTCGTTAATCAGGAATCATTAGAAAGGTTATTTTGATTTCACCGAGCATAACTACTACTTAAACGAGCAAATGAACAATTTGAGCAAAGGTTTCATGGTTGAATAGGTTATTCATTTAACTTAGTGTCATATCCGTAGCTGGTTGATAAGGGGCTGACTTGGAAACAGGCAGTCTCTTTTGTTTTCTTCAACAGCAGATATTATTCTTATCTGTAATTTATAAGTATAATAATTCTAAAATAAATCTCTTTAGAGCAAGCCCGAGAGGGCTCACCGAGCTTACTCTTTCATCTTTAGGCTTAAAAAATTATTTACTTAATGCCTCATATAATTGACTTGAACTAATATAAATCGTGATGGCCCATACCTCTATTGTTTTGCTGAAAGAGCTCTAGGAAGTTATTAGTGTTGCTTAGAACCGAATATTTATCTACTATTTTTTGTCTACAGGCATCGGCCATTTCTTCGATAAGAGAAGAGTTTGATAAAAATAGGGTCAATGACTTTTCCCATTCTTTATCAGATTCACAGATAAATCCATTGATCCCGTGGTCTACTATTTCAGTATTTACCCCTACAGGAGATACAACAGCGGGTATTCTCAAGGCCATATATTGTAGCGCTTTGAAACCGCACTTCCCTTTTGCCCATTGATCATCTGCCAATGGCATAATGCCAATATTCATTTTTTGGAGATCCAATATTTCAGTTTCTTTTTTCCATGGGATAAATTCTAAGTAAGGTCTTTCGAAGGATGGTTTTTGATTGGAAATTACTAACAATTGAAAATCATGGCTTTTAGCTATTTTATCCAGTATGGGTAAAATAGGAAGTAAGTAAGGCATTGTGCTGTGAGTGCCTGTCCAACCAATTATGGGTTTTTCGTTTTTCGTTGTGATAGTTGGGAAATGTAAACCCTCGGTGTCAATAGTTGTAGGATTAATCGTAACATTTGAGTTAAATTGTTTAGCGAAATCTGCCAGATACTGATTTCCAACACTTACTTTATAACTCCATTTACAGATAGCACTTACTTTATGATGCCACTTGAAAGCTGCAGCTATTCTATTGTTATTTGAGGTATTTGACAACCAAATAGCATCATCAAAATCATAGATTATTTTTTTTCTCCAAATTTTAGCAATAATCCACTCAAAAATAGGTGGTCCAATTGGTGAGGCTTCTCTATGAATAAAAACAAAGTGATAAGAAGCCAGCTGGAATAGTAATAAAAACCGATTGATAAAACCTTTTAAAATACCCACTATTTTTTGCGAATAATGCCCAGGTTTATAGAGTATTTTCCAAGTTTGGGTATCAATAAAAGATTGATAGTTAATATTTAACCCTGCTTTATCCCGAATGCTTTCCAAATATTGCTCAAATCGAAACCGTTGTGAAGGTGCTTCATTTTCTGGATAGGGTGCAAGGATTAATAACTTCATGTTTCAAAACTATCGAATTCCAGTCATTTCTTTTGAGGTGTAATCTCAAATATTAGTTCAAATTAGCATAAATAAGATTTAAATTTTCATCGATTTTGATTCTATTCAAAGACTTTTCAACCTTTAATTAGGTTTATTGATCGAAATGTAAGTAGCTGTTTGAGTTTTTGGCTTATTTTTGATCTATGTTATCAGGAAAGAATATAATGGTAACTGGTGGGGCTGGCTCACTGGGGAAAGTTATAGTGAGGGAGATTTTTAAAGAATTTCCTTCCGTAGGAAAAGTAGTGATTTATAGTAGGGATGAACTGAAACATCATCAAATGGGGTGGGAGTTCTCTAGCGCTGATTTTCGAATCGATTATGTAATTGGTGATGTGCGAGATAGAGATAGGTTGCAACAAGCCATGGAAGGGATAGATGTGGTTATTCATGCGGCAGCGATGAAACAGGTAGGAACTTGCGAAATGAATCCTGAAGAATGTTATAAAACAAATGTATCGGGCACCCAAAATTTAATAAAATCGGCAAAATACCAGCAAGTATCACAAATACTACTTGTATCAACAGATAAGGCTGTTGACCCTGTTTCTGTTTATGGGAACTCCAAACAGGCGGCAGAAAGGCTTTTTATAAAAGCAGATAGCAAAGAGCTGACAAGCGGAATTGTGAGATTAGGGAATTTAATGGGTTCTGCTGGATCTGTAATTCCTCTTTTCAATAGATTAAAGGACAGTGGTGAAATTCCAATAACACATCCTGATATGACCAGGTTTGGAGGAAGCATCCTAGAAGGAGCCAAAGTTTGTCTTTATGCTTTGGAAAACATGCGGGGAGGGGAAATCTTTGTTCCCAAATGGCCTTCCTTTAGAATTGGGGATTTAGCAGAGGCATTGGCTCCTGGTTGTAGGCAGAAATTGATAGGTGTAAGGAAGCATGAAAAAATGCACGAGGTTTTGGTGTCAATAGTGGAGCGAGACAGGTTAGTGGAGAATGAAAAAAATATGGTCATTACCAAAGACGAAATAGATAATGATGAAGCATTGAGTTACTATAAAAGTTTGAAGGTTAACTCTAGTGTGCATTATATGAGTAAGGATTGTCCGAGATTTGAAAAAGAATATTTAGAATCTTTAAAATTCTCCAAAACCGAAGTGTTAAATCTGTAAGGTAAATCCATGAAATTAAATTTTGTTTAATGATACTGTTTAACTGGGTGTAGCTTAATTTTAGAATAAGTAAATTCTAAGACTTTAAAATCCTGATACTTTTATGATTGCATAATGTCTCTTTTAAAGAATAATTAATTTATTGTTAAGCAATTCAGTAGCTATTTCTGATTTTAAATTATTTTTGAGTACTCGCATCAAGGCAAAGTTGAAGTAATATTTTTCAACTAATAATTTCAATTATGAACCCAATTTTGTGAATGGATCATTTAAAGATTTGAAGCTTACAATACTTATTTTCTTGGTATTTAGATTAGTTGAAAATGCAATTTTATCTTGGAGACCTTAGATGATCAATTGTAGATTAATATAAAGTAAGGCGTTAATTAAAAATATATTGATTTGGGAAGAAAAGTTTTTTTTAAAGAATTGGATGGCTTAAGATTCTTTGCATTTCTCAGTGTCTTTTTTGCTCATTCTTTTTATTCAAAACTTGAATATATATCAAGTGAGCCACTCTATCTAATTTTTAGAAAATATGCCCATAGTGGAATTTTTGGTGTTTATTTCTTCTTTGTTTTAAGTGGTTTTTTAATAACTTATTTACTCTTCCAAGAAAAAGAGAATCATGAAAGGATAAATATCAAAAATTTTTATGTTAGAAGGACATTAAGGATTTGGCCATTGTATTATTTGGTTGTATTTGTGGGATTTATTATCGTTCCATTTATACAAAACCAATTAGGAAATTATAGTTATGAGGAAACGGGAGAGTTGTGGCCTTACTTAATTTTTATAACTAATTTCTTTGATAATAGCGCTTCTGCAGTTTTAGGTGTTCTTTGGTCTATATCCGTTGAAGAGCAATTTTATTTGGTTTGGCCTATTATAGTTGCTTTTGTTAGTCGTAAATATTTTTTACCATTGACGGTAGGAATTATTGTAGCATCCTATCTATGGAGGTCATTTATTATTTATGACTTTGCGTACGGACATACTTTTGGATGTGCTTCAGAGTTGTGCAGTGGTGCCCTATTGGCATATTTTTGTTATTATAAATTAGACAAAATGGACTTTTTGATTAATTTAAATAAATATGTTATCCTATTGATTTATGTAATAGGATTTGGAATGATCTTTTTTAGATCAGATTACCTTTCATTATTACCTTCTCACTTTTATATAAATCAAAGGTTGTTTTATGGGGCTTATTTTTCATTTATAATCTTTGAGCAGACATATTGTAAGAACTCACCATATAAAATTTCTAATATTAAGATATTAAGTAATCTGGGAAAGATAACCTATGGGCTATATATGCTTCATTTTATTGTGATTTATATTACGGCAAAGGTGCTGGACATATTGCAATTGAATACAAGTCTATTTCAAGTCTTACTCGTTGAGCCAATGCTAGCTTTGATACTTTCAATTTTTGTGGCTAAATTATCATATAAGTTATTTGAAATGCCATTTTTGAAATTTAAAGAAAAATTTAATACTTAGGAATCAGCTCTAATAATTAGAGATATCTAACTAATTTAGGCCTTGAAGAGACTATTTGCTTTTTGGGTGATGATTAACTGAAACATGCAGTGGGAAGTAAAAAATAATGGAGTATCAACTTATGCCCGGGTTGTATCATTATCTTCTCAATAGCTAAATTTATTGAATGAAAAAACATTAAAGATTGCGTGAAAAACTTAATTTAGATTGAAAATCATTTTGATATTCAATTAAAATATGAAAATATATAGATAAGTGAGTTCAAGATTTTTTTACCCGAAAGATATTATAAAAGTAGTATAATTTTTTTGATGGTAAGAATAGCACATAAGATAATTACCAGTTTTGGATAAAAACCACAACTACATTAGAAGAATAAATGGATTTCAAAGACTTATTCATAACCCCATTATTTCTTGTTATTTTCATAATTGGCGCATTAATTGCTAGGCCATTTTATACGAATTCGATTACAAGAAAATATTTCATGCCTGCTCTCCTATTAAAATTCTTTGGGGCTATTTCTTTGGGACTGGTTTTTCAATTCTATTATGGAGGAGGAGATACATTTAATTATTTCACCTATGGTAGTAGATGGATTTGGGAAGCTTTTTTAGATAGTCCTGCCAAGGGGTTAAAGTTGATTCTCTATGATTCATCTATTCATTATAATGATACTTTTCAGTATAGCGAAAGGATCTGGTACTATAAGGATCCACATTCCTATATGATAGTCAGGCTAACAGGTTTTTTTGATATTTTCACCTTACATACATATTCCGCTACAGCGTTGTTTTTTTCTCTTTTTAGTTTTATTGGATCATGGAGCCTTTTTAACACATTTGCCAAATTATACAATAGAGAGACTAAGTGGTTGGCAATATCTATTCTTTTTATTCCATCAGTGATTTTTTGGGGATCTGGTATTTTGAAAGACTCAGTTACCTTTGGTGCACTTGGTTTGGCGACCTTTGCGCTTTTTAATATTTTCCTGTTCAAGAAGAAAATGATAAAAAACTTTCTAATATTGGGTATTTCATTGTGGATTATTTTTTCGATTAAAATTTATATATTAATGACCTTTGTTGTTGGAGCGGGTATTTGGCTTTATAGTATTAATATTGCCTATATAAAATCAACTCTGATAAGAGTGGTAGTGGCACCTTTTATATTGATTGTTTTTGCATTTATTGGTTATCAAGCATTGCAATCTATTTCTTCTAATGATAATAGGTATGCGCTAGATAATGTGGCAAAAACAGCTGCGGTAACAGCTAATGACATTCGGTATGGTTGGGGAGCCAGAAATGGGGATACTTCAGGTTATGATTTAGGAGAATTGGATGGTACCATAGGAAGTTTGATAAGATTGGCCCCTGCTGCTATTAATGTATCATTGTTTAGACCTTATCTATGGGAGGTTAAGAACCCATTAATGTTATTGGCTGCTTTAGAGTCTGGGGTTATGTTTTTTATTACGATGTACTTTTTGTACAAGGGGCGTAATAATATCAGGTTGATGTTTAAAGATCCACAGCTAAGGTTCTGTCTGTTTTTTTCTTTGCTATTTGCTTTTGCAGTAGGTGTAAGTACATTTAATTTTGGTACTTTGATGAGGTATAAAATACCAATGATGCCCTTTTACGCAATTTTTTTAGTGATTTTAAGTCAGAATACAACTTTTAAACGGAATAAGAATTAATGAAGAGAAAAAAAGTACTTCTA
>CALGOB010000196.1 GCA_937958005.1 uncultured Cyclobacteriaceae bacterium | reverse complement strand
GAAGAAACATAGACAGAAGGTCATTCCGCTTTTTCAATACAAAATTAATACATTATGAGACTGGAGTTATCCCCAGAGGGGATAATATGCCTAATCCAAAATAAATCTTTACTATCATTAATTAACACGCTTTTGCCCTGGAAAAGAGAACTAGAGAGTGTGAAGTATGTGGAGATCGTTTTGTATTAGATTATTCCTTTCCTAAAGACCAGTGCGACAATTGTGATGGAGAATAGTCAACTTAATAAATTATCCACCTAAAATCATGAATAAAGTATTAACTTCTCTATACCTCACATTCATTTTGTTAAGCTGTCAACCCAATGCAAAAAGCCCTACTATGGATATGTATTTCAACCAAACTAAGCCTTCAAAAGAACCTCTCACTTTTTTACCTGGCTTGATCCTTAAAAATAAGATTATCCATAGAGGTGTATTTTCTCCCATTGAAGATAAATATTATATCACTATTTCTAAAAAAGACTTTACTGAATTTGAAATCAAAAGAGTTTCGTTTAGCAATGGTAAAATAAGCCATTCACAAAACGCATTTTTCAACAGTAAATATGACGATCATGGACTCAGTTTTTCAGCTGATGGAAAAACAGCCTATTTCAGCTCTACCCGTCCAATAAAAGATAGTACTTTGCCACCAACTTGGCACCTATGGAGTAGTAAGAAAGAAAATGATGGCTGGTCTGAAGCTCAATACTTAGAAATATCAAATTTAAAAAACAAGCTCCTCTCCCATCCTACCGTAACTAAAGATGGAAAACTTTACTTTCATGCTAGCAACTTAGATTATTCTGAAATGGATCTTTATGCTGCAGAACTAGAAGATGGTAAGTATCAAAAAGCTCACAAGGTAATGATTCCAACTCTAGAAAACACAGGAAAATGCACACCTTATATATCACCTGAAGGATCTTTCTTAATATTTGCTACAATAGGGAGTGGCTTAGATTTATACATAACCCATCAAACTAAGAAGGGCAGATGGTCTTCTCCAAAGAGGCTTTCAGATGCAATAAACAGCAGTGGTCAGGCCAACCCTGTCATTAGCCCAGACGGTCAATTCCTGTTCTTTTGTACCGGAAAAGAGACAATGGAAAAGCCTTGGGCAATTAAATGGGTAAGCGCGGAAAATTTATAAATACCCTATCTCAGGAGTCAATGGAATTTTACTTTTAGCAAAATTTCCTGTCCCAAAAGCAATTTCTTTTCCAGCTGCATTATAAAGCACAGATTCCGCCACAAACAAATTCTTAGATCTATATTTCAACTTACCAACAGCTTTTATCTTACCCTCAGATGCTGGCCTAATCAAATTAATGTTAAAGGAAGTTGTTAACACAAAAGCATCTTCAACGATAGAATTGACAGCAAAAAAAGCAGCATCGTCTAACAGTTTAAAATAAACAGACCCGTGAATAGCTCCTAATGCATGAAAATATTTATCCGCTATTTCCAAACCAATTTCAGCAGTTTGATCTGAGAAATCAGCCGTAGTACTCTCATACATTGCTGTATTTATACTCGTCTTTAAATACATTCGCTCAAGCTTTCTAAAATGTTCTGTATTCATCTAATTCTAATTTTGTAATTAAAAACCTGATACATCAGGTGGTTCGCTGTTCATAAATTCTCATAAAAAGAATATGTGCCATATTTCTAGCTCTTTCTTTAGCTAAATGTGCATTTTGACCCTTAAAATTTTTGTCTACTGTGGCAAACCAAAGCTCCAGCCAATATCCAAAGTGTTCTTGCTCTATTGTACCACCGATCTTCTTATCCAATTCCAAATGTTTTCTCATCGGATTTCCATGATATAGTTTATCATAGAAAATAGTATTCATCCAAAAATCTCCAATAGTCACCAAATGATCATCCCAATCATGGATCACAGCATTGAATATTGGCCCTAATACCTCATGGATTCTTACTTTACCATAAAAAACTTTAAGCAATAAATCTATATCAGTCCTAGTTGCAATATCTGGCTTTTCCTTTATCATGGGCTTCACGAAGTATGGTACAAAGTTATTCTTTTCTACTCATATAAATCTCTCATTAGAAGTGATTTCAAAATCTATACCTTTCCCTTATCTCGCATCAGGTAATGATACAGAAAGTTTTTTTTGGAACAAGGGGGCGGAATACCTTAGCCCACATTATGGATTTCCTAGTAAATTTGGGACTGATTTACTAGGAAGTCCAATTTGACTCAAAGCAAGTGAAAAAGTGTAATTATAACAGCACTAAGGTCAGTTCTTTTTATTTTGACAAAGTCTTTGATCTCAAGTAAGTGGTAGGGCATACGTCATTTTATTGCCTAATTGCCTTTAGTTTCACAAGGAACGAAACCTAAAGATAGAATCATACTGATTCATCATCAGGTTAAAGGCCTATAGCCTGATATTTATTCTGAAAAGTGAAATTTAAATCTTGACGGTAACCGCAAAACACCTCACTCTACACCAAGTATTACAGTTACTTTACCATCAATCAAGTCATCTTTTCGGTAAATCTCATTTACCTTCATTTCACCCAAACTTTTTAAGTGTTTCTTTTGAGTAATAATTATTGCTTTTGGATTCCTATCTAAAAATGAAGCAACTTCCTCTTTGGATTCCAGTCTCGGAATTACTTTACCATATTCTAAAACATACGCACTATTTAACCCTCTATAGTAAGCTACTTTGGGAGCTTTATTCAGTAATTCAATTGATTCTTTCACTGGGTTTTCACTAGCAATTTTGGGAATCAGCAAATAAAATACAAGATTCACTGTGAATATAAAAGATGTGGCTACCGCTATCACGATACCCTTCAAACTCTTCTTTAATAAAAATACAAGAATGACCACAGCTCCTAAAAATAAAGGGGTTAATACTAACCCATAATGATTTATACCGCTAAGTTCCTTGTTATCGCGCATTGCTAGATAGCCTGCTATAGGAATGGAAATGCACAAGAACAGCAAGACACCTATAGACCAAGTCATTTTACTGGTTTTCCAGTTACTTGAATTAACTGATCCTAAGAAGTTTCCAGTCATAATGGCAATAAATGGCAATAGAGGGGCTACATAACCAAAAAGCTTATTGGAAGACAATGAAAAGAATAATAGGATAATGGTAAAATAGCTCAAAGATAGAATTGCTAAGTCATTGAGTCTATATTTAAATGGTTTATGCAACGATTGAACCAAAAAGACTGAGAACGGAAGTGCCGCAACAAGCACGAATAATGTGGGTAAATAAAAACCACTTCCATGCCCAAAGTTGGATGAAGTATATCTACCAATGTTATGCTTAAGAAAAAAGCCTTCAGTCCATGCGCCATCCGTCATCAAGTGAACGCTCACATACCAAGGAAGTGAAATAATTAAAATAATAATTACCCCCCAGAAAATTTTCAATTTTTTAATATTCCTTACCTTGAGTTGTTTCTTAGCCAACATATAAAAGAAAATCCCTAATATTGGAAACAAAACACCAATTGGGCCTTTAGTTAAAAATGCAAAACCCATGGCCATATACATCAGATATAGATATAAGTTCTTTTTACTTTTGGTATAATGAAAATAGGAAAAGAGAGCACCTGTTAAAAAGAAAATCAGATAAGGATCAGGGACTGAAAGATGATACTCTGCTACAAAACCTATAGATGAAAGTAATACAACTGCAGCTACTTTAGCTGCTTTTTCATTTACATATTTTTTAGTAATAATGAAAGTACTCAAAATAGTCAGTGTCCCAAAAATAGCTGAAAAAAAACGGGCTCCTAAAGGGTTAAACCCAAAAATCTGATAGCCAACCATTATGAAATAGTAATGTAATGGTGGTTTATCAGTTCTCAATTCTCCATTAAATGTAGGGACTATCCAATTATCGGATAACAACATTTCCTTAGCACACTGTGCATTCTTCACTTCATCTAATATATAAATGGGATACCCCCAAGAGTTTGCCAATAAGACAAGCAGAGATGCCACGGCGATGATAAGCAACTGGTATTTACTCTGGTTCATCATAATAATTGATTTCCCTTCAATAAATATGGTAGGATAGAATGGACTATCAAAAAAGTGAAGATAATTTCATAGCAATACTCATATCACCATCTATTTTCAATTTCCCACTCATAAATGCCATCATCGGATTTAAACTTCCAGAAATTAACTTATCAAAGTTCTTTAATTTCATTTTAATTATACAATCAGCACCTTCTCCTTCATTACTGACTAAAGTTGGGGACAGAGTATCGTCTAGTAAGATAAAGCCTTCTTCAAATTGAAATTTCACTTTGGATTTTAAAGCCCCACCTTTTCTATTGGCTATTTCTATAATTTTTAATGTTGCCTCTTCTAATGTCATATTTGTATATTCTACTAAGTATGTGTCAGAAATTAAGTTTTGAATAGGAATTTAAAGAAGTGAAACTCTATTTACTGGATTTCAATTTCATAAATTTTTGGCCACCATTTACCAGTAACAAATATTTTCTGAGTTTCAGGATGGATCGCAATCCCATTGAGAACATCTACCTGATGCCCTAAATTCGTTCTATTTGGAAATATATCTGACAAGTTAAGTCGCTCTTCTACTGCTCCATTTTTGGGATTAATTACTACAATAATATCAGTCTGATAGATATTCGCATAAACCTTCCCATCAATCACTTCTAATTCGTTTAAATTACTTACTGGGCCATTATTATCATATACAGGAATAGTTTTAATCTTTTCAAAGTTGTCCTTATCTCTCAGGTAAAGTTGGTTTGTACCATCGCTCATTACCAGTTGATCTTCTAGGACAGTCAATCCCCATCCTTCTGAATCATAACTGTATGTATTAATTTTATTAAAGTTTAAATCATAAACAAACAATTCTTTTGCCTTATAAGTGAGTTGATAAATTTTATTATCTAAATAAGCAATTCCTTCGCCAAAATAACGAGGCTCTAACTCTATTGATTTTATTATTTCTCCTGTTCGGTAGTTATAGGTCATTAACTTACTATGACCCTCTTGTCCAGTCCCTTCGTACATTAATCCGTCCTTAATAAATAAACCTTGCGTGTAAGAACTAATATCGTGTGGGTATTCTTTAATCAACTTATAAGTACGTTCTTTAGGTGCTGGTGGATAAATAGCAAATTTTGGGTAAAAAGTCTCGGTCTTTTTATTGCTTAAATATACTTTAGCGATGATTCTTGGTATTCCTACAGAGCTGATCATTTCACTTGGAATAGATACTTCACCTGCTTGTAATGCTTTCCAATATTTTCCACCATGCCCTACCACTACAGAGTCAATCTTAACTGTATCTGAAGATGGTACAATCTTAACTAACAAAGTATCTCCTAAGGTGACTTTTTGAGTTCCTTTGGGTGAATCAACTTTAGTCATATTTCTAAAAATACGCGGGGAATTTACCTGATCTTTCTTCTCATCTGTGCCACACCCTGTTAGGAATAGGATATTCAAGATGAGTATAGCTGACAGTATTTTAAGTAACTCTTTCAAATTCTTATTTAGAAGAAAATATAAATATTATTAAATAAACTCTTTAAAACTAAAACAAATTACAGCTTAGTTTTTTCTGATAGTGTTACTTTCCTTTTAATTCCATAAAAATTTCTCAATAGTTTAGGAATGGTTAAGCCTTGGTACAAAATAGAAGTCACCACTACCACATAAGTCATTGTAATAATCACATCTTTACCGTGAAACTCTGGCAACGATAGTGATAAGGCTATTGGGATACCGCCGCGCAAGCCTCCCCAAGTAAATATACTGATTGTATGTTTTTCAAATTTTCTTTTTGTGGACATGATACTCAACGGAATGGCAACACTGATCCATCTAGCAATTAATACTATAATAAAAGTAATGAACCCAACTCCAAAATAGTCCAATCTTTTTGGGATAATTACCATTTCAATTCCAATGAGTACGAAAAGCATCGCATTCAACGATTCTTCTATCAAACTCCAGAATTTAAAGACATAATCTCCTGCCGCGTTAGAAAGGTGTTCACTCTTCCCTTGATTCCCTATAACAAGCCCCATAATCACAGCTGTTTGCTTTGCTGAAACATGTACAAAATCTGCCAAATAGGTTCCTGCCATCACCAATGCCAATGTAACTAAGATTTCTACCTCTACTTGATCATTATCAATGTAGTCAAGCAACTTAAATCCTAGGTAACCTAAATAAAGTCCAATAAAAATACCGCCAATTATATCTGCAGAAAAAATATAGAATATATCAAAAGAACTTAAAGTATGATCTTCACCAGCATGAGCTAAATCTAGTAGTGTCAATGCTAAAACTACTGCCACACCATCATTGAATAAAGATTCTCCTGAAATTCTTACATTTAAATTTTGAGATAAATTAAACCGTTTAATAGTAGCCGATATGGCAATTGGGTCTGTGGGTGATATCAATGCCCCAAAAACCAAACAATAAAGGTAGTTTAAATCAATACTTATAAAATGTAATAAGTAATAAACCCCAGTACCCACTAAAAAAGTAGATAGCAATACACCTGTTGTCGCTAAAATAAGAACAGGTGTACGTTCCTCAGCTAGCTTTTTAAAATCAATTTGCAATGCACCTGCAAAAAGCATAAAGCTCAAGACTATCTGATAGAGTACCTCAGAAAAATCATACTCCTCCATAGTAGCAACAGCCTGCTCCTGAAAAGTAGGGAATATCTGTCCGGCTATTAAAGTAACGAATGACAACAAAAGTGCCATGATCATTAACCCAATAGAGGAAGGTAACTTCAGAAAATATGTATTAATAAAGATAAAAACACCCGCCAAAAAGACAAATAGTGCTATAATGTCTAGAGTCTCCATAATTTAAGCTCTTGTATTAGTCCGTTTTAAGTCAGTCATTTACAGTATTCAGTCAGGCAAATTAAACAACAAATCTAATAACCAATTGTTTACAGGGTGATTTATCGGTAAAAATATGTAAAAATTCTTATTGAAAGACATAAATACAATGATTAAAGCTGGAAGTGTTGGATTTATTCAAAAAAGAGTCCATTATTGGATTCAATCAATGATCCGACCAAAATATATTTTATTTATATACTCCTTCATCTTTATGAATTACTCTTACTATAAATCAAGTTCATGCCTTTATCTTTGACAGTAAAGATTAGCAACAAACAACAAAAGTGGACTATTCACTCCAATAAAGTATGCTTCTAATAGAAAATGTCTTATACAGTTATGATCCTCTGGTAGAGCTTTCCTTTCAAGATATCAGCTTAGAAAAAAATAGCCAACTACTTATTTCAGGAGGTTCGGGAAAAGGAAAAACCACCTTCCTTCATTTAGTAGGTGGCCTTTTAACTTTACAAAAAGGACTTTTAAAGTTAAACGGAGTAAACTATGGAGAATTAAAAGGGTCAAAATTAGATAGATTCAGGGCAAATAATATTGGTATTGTTTTCCAAAAACCTCATTTAATCTCCTCTTTGACTGTCCTAGAAAACTTACTACTAAGCCAAACATTAGCTAACCAAAAGATTGATAAAGAATTAGCCACGCGTTTATTAGGCCAAGTAGGATTAGCGCATAAGTCAAAAGCAAAGACACTTGAATTAAGTGCCGGACAAGCACAAAGAGTCTCATTATTGAGAGCAGTCATTAACAAGCCTGCTTTGATTCTTGCTGATGAGCCAACAAGCAGCTTAGATGACGAAAATGCCAATGATGTGATAAACCTACTGTTAGCCCATGCAAAAGAGAACAAATCTATTTTACTGATCACCACACACGACCAGAGAGTGAAAGAACGCATCAAAAATCAGTATCTGTTATGAATTTAATAAGACTGAGTTGGAAATACATTATCGAGCGGCCGCTAAATACATTTCTCAATGTGTTACTATTTGGATTTGGCATTTCAATCATCATTGTGCTTCTTTTAGTTGCACAACAATTTAAAAGCTCACTATCAAAAAATGCAAAAGGTATTAATTTAGTCGTGGCTGCTAAAGGCAGTCCTTTACAAATTATCTTGTGCAACATCTACCACATTGATTTCCCTACAGGAAATATACCCTTAAAAGATGCCATAAAACTATCAAATAACAGATTGATCAAAAAAAGCATTCCTTTAGCTTTAGGTGACAGTTATAAAAATTTCAGGCTTGTGGGGACTACCCATGCATACACTGATTTATATAAGGTTCAAGTTGGGGAAGGCAAACTTTGGTCACCTCATGAAGAAGTAACATTGGGCGTTAACGTAGCAGAACAGCTCCAGCTAAAAGTAGGAGACACATTTCACTCAGAACATGGTTTACAATCTGGTGGCCTTGCCCATGATGAACATCATTTAACAGTAGTAGGCATATTAGATAGGTCTGGAACAGTATTGGACAATTTGATCCTTACCAGTATCGAAAACATTTGGGAATTGCATGGCACACATGATGAGAGTTCACCCCATCATGAAGATGATGAAATTTCAACTACAGCATTAGGTATATCTTTTCATCAAGATGAACTGGAGCAAAAGGAGATTACTTCATTGATCATCCAATATGCTGGCCCTATGGGGGCTGTTAGGTTACCCAGAATGATCAACAGCCAAACCAACATGCAATCTGCCTCCCCGGCCTATGAAACTACCCGGCTCTTTTCCTTAGTAGGCGTTGGCGTTGACGTACTAAATGGTTTTGCCTATCTCATTATACTGATTGCTGCACTGAGTATTTTTATTTCGTTATATAATTCTTTAAAACAACGCGCTTACGACTTGGCAATCATGAGATCAATGGGCGCATCTAAACGCTTTTTACTGTTCCACGTCATTATAGAAAGTCTTATCATTTCATTTCTAGGTGGCATTTTCGGTCTATTTTTAGCACACTTTAGCATATGGGCAATAGATTATTTCTTTATCCCTACTGAATCACAAATGCATGTTTCTCCGTTAATCTTTTCTATATATGAAATAATTATTGTTGGCCTTAGTTTTGTAGTAGGATTCATCGCTTCTTTGCTACCTGCTATAGGGGCTTACAAAACTGATATTTCAAAAACATTAGCAAAAGGATGAAATTAATTTTTACAATAATCTTGCTTATTTGTGTCTCTAGTATTTCCTATGGACAGTCTGAAGAAGATAAAGCAAACAGAAAAAAATCAATAAATAATTGGGATATACTCTCTAAAGTAAATTTCATAAAAAGCAATGATGGATATGCCGAGATCTATTTACCTGATTTCAGCGGCCCAATAGAAACCATAGAAGGTAAAGAAATTTTACTGCAAGGATATATCGTACCAAATGATGGCCTTTTTAGTGCTGAAGAATTTATCATTTCCAGTTTGCCAGTCGCTCAATGCTTTTTTTGTGGTGGAGATAGTGGACCAGAATCAGTTGCTTATGTATATCCCAAAAAACCGATTAAATACACCGCTAAACTAATAACTATAAGGGGCAAATTAGATTTAAACAGAACTGATAGTAATAATTTACTTTATTTAATAAATGATGCAAGTGTTGAAGAAGCTGAATAATGATAAAAGCACAAATTGGCCAATGAGGGGAGCAGTTATCCTATTCTTGTTTGTTTCAGTGTCTTGTGGTAGCAATAATAACGACAAAAACAAAAGTCCTAAAGAAGTTCAAATAGTTGAAAGCGAGGCGCTACATAAGCAAGTAACTACCTTTCATGATGAAGTAATGCCTGACATGGGTAAGCTCTACGAAATAGAAAAGGCTTTGAAAGCAAGAATAGAGACCTTAGGTGATACAGAAAGCGAACAACTAACTATCTTAAAAGATAAAAGCGCACAAGTAAAGGCCGCTCAGGATAATATGATGAATTGGATGCGTACCTTTCACAAAAATTACAACGGAGACACAACTGAATCTGTTAAAGTAAAAGTCCTTAAGGAAGAATTGAACAAAATAGAAAAAATCAGCAGCGAAATGAAATCTGCCTTAAAAGTAGATCCCAGCTTGTAGTTAAGAGAAATATAAATTACATAATTAGTGTCTGTCTATAATGTAGTGCAAGGGTTTGTTTCTTCATAAACTCATCCTATGCAGCGGAAAACGATTGAGAAGACACAATTGTGGGTGAGGGATTAATTTTATAGACAAGTTCTAATTAGAAATAATCTGCTAGTGACTAATTATGTAATGAGTTAATTCAATCTTTTAAATCAGGATCCATTTGAAGCGTTGTATACAGCCTTGAAGCTATTTTACAAACACCCTTTGGTAATACTTTCTACAGTTTTCACCTCATGAAGTGTAGACTTATTCTCCCAACTATTACTGATGTAGGTAATAATCTCAGCAATTTCTATATTAGTTAAATAATCTAGCGAAGGCATTGGCTGGTTATATTTAGTCCCATTTACTACAATCTCACCAGAGATCCCTTTCTTGATAATACATGCAACTTTCACGGGATCTTTCATCAAGTAGTCTGCCCCAGAGAGTGGTGGATAAAGACTTGCCAGACCTTTCCCATCTATTTGGTGGCAACTGGCGCAGTGAGTCAAATAGAGTTTTTTACCTTGCCTATAATACTGTTGCATACGTGTTTTGGTCTTATCATCCATGCCAGCATAAAGATCCTTACTTTCTCCTTTTTTCTCAATACAAGAATAAGAAATAGAGATTAATAACAAAAGAATAAGACAATACTTGTTAGTTTTCATCTGTTTCGCTTAATAATTTTTTTATATCTTTCATTAACAGCTCTACCTGAGCAGGCACTACTCCATCATAAACGCCCCTGATTCTTTTCTGGGTGTCTACCAATATAAAGGCTCCACTATGTAAAATATTATTTTCAGCATCTGGATCATCAGCTGGTCGCTCAGTCATGTAACTCTTATACGCTAAATCATAAATTTCATCTTTATCCCCTGTCAAGAAGTGCCAAGTGCTACTCTCTACTCCTAACCGATCAGCATAATCCTTTAAAACACTCACTGTATCATAAGTAGGGTCAATACTGTAAGAAACAAGTGCCACACTATCATTCTGTTGAAATTCCTCATATATTCTTAGCATCTGACTAGACATCCGAGGACATAAAGTAATACATGAAGTAAAGAAAAAATCAGCTACATATACTTTTCCATCTAATGATTCTGGTGTAATTATTGTACTATCTTGATTAACAAGCCTAAAAAAACCCACTTGGTGATCTGTAGTATCATAGACGACCTTTCCATTTTCCAACCTTTCAGTAATATTAGGATTACCATATACAGGAAGCTTAACTTTATTTTTAACTGGATCACAAGCCACGAAAAAAAAGGCTGCAATTATTACAAAAACAAATAAATTCTTAATCATTTTTCTTATTTTTCTCCCTATACGATTTATATCGTTTTACTGCAACCATTAATATCAATGAAAATAAAACAATTCCAACAAGCCCCCAGATCCAACTTAGTGTATCTTTTAACACTACTATAAAAATTATAGAAACGAGAAATAAAGTAGCCACCTCATTCCAGATACGCAATTGAAAAGAACTGTATTTAAAAATTCCTTTTTTTAATTGTTTATAAAGATGACCCACACTTAGGTGATAGATAAATAAACCAATCACAAAAGTAAATTTCAATATCATCCAAGGTTGAGACCAAGCTTCAAGAATAACCACTAACCACCCGCCGAAAAACACTGTAAAAATAGCTGAAGGCCAAGTGATTCCAAACCATAAAGGCCGTTCATTTTTAAGATATTCCTTAAGCAAAATGGAACGATCTGGTTCAGGTTTACTGTTAGACTCAGTATGGTAGATTAATAGCCTTACCATATAGAATAGGCCAGCAAACCAGGTAACCACAAAAATAATATGAAGAGATTTGATATATAAGTAATCCATGAAGTAGGACAAAATTAATGCATCAGTTTTAATTTAATTCCTATTCTGTTGTGTTTTTACAAGAGATCTGGGATTAAATATTTAATTATTGTAAACTATTTAATAAATTAGCCGAAATAGACTAAAGATATGAGTGAAAAATCCGGTATTTGGTATTTTGAAAACGTAGACCTTTTCAGTATTCTTTGCCCAAGGAAAACCCCTGGCATGACAGAAAAGCACCCTATTACTAAATTTGGTAAAGATGACTTTATCTATTTCCCTGAAGATCCTTCAAAGCATGTTTATATGATTGCTACTGGGAGGGTAAAGATTGGCGGCCATACTGATGACGGCAAAGAAATGTTACGGGCTATTTTAGGTGAAGGTGAAGTTTTCGGGGAATTAGCTTTAACAGGAGAAGAAAAGAGAAAAGATTTTGCCCAAGCAATGGACAACAATACCACTATTTGTCCAATGACCATTGATGATCTAGAAGAATTAATGGTTGATAACAAGCCATTGAGCCTCAAGCTTTACAAACTAATAGGCTTGAGATATAGAAAGCTAGAGAGGAAATTAGAATCACTTGTATTTAAAGATGCTAGGTCTAGAATTATTGAATTCTTAAAGGATATGGCTGAAGAAAGAGGCCAAAAAGTAGGGTTTGAGATGATGATAAAAAATCACCTCACACACAAAGACATTGCAAGTTTAACAGGTACTTCACGCCAAACAGTCACTACTATCTTAAATGAGTTGAAAGACAAGAATATCATCAACTTTGACAGAAGAAGGATTTTGATTAGAGACATGGAAAAGCTCAAGTAAAAACCCACTCAATTTCATTATTTTTTCATAGGTCATCCAAAACAGGATGCGTTTTCGTATATTAGATAAATCGCTGTTAATTAGCGCTTTAAATCCTAGTAGCACATAGCTATTGTTAGTTACAGATTTATTGCAATAGGCTTCAGTCAGTTTAATGAATCATCAATCTATTTTAGTTGTGCTTCATTAGCCTATCGGTATTTAAGGAAAACAACATTGAAATGAGTGAATCAATAGCTTTAATAGCAGAAAAAGAAAAACTAAAATGGCCTGAGGTTTATAGTCTAGCAGCTTTAAATGTTGCCGTGGTAATTAGTTGGATAGCCTATCATGAGTATCAACCCGTTTTACTACAAAAATTCAAATTCGAAGGCCTCGCAAACTTTTTAATCATTGCAAAGGCAATTATATTAGTAGGTATTCCCCCATTAGCAGGGTGGTTAGCCGATCTAATCCTTAAGGAAAACGGGAAATTTTTCACCATATTTACAGTTGGGATAGGTGCTACTGCTATGATATTTATGGTAGTCGCCTCTATCATTGGCATAGGTCCTTTAGAAGAAATACGTCCCTTTTTACCAGTTATGATCGTTCTATGGCTAGTTGCTATGAACCTATTCATTAGTCCCGCCAATTCTATGATAGAGGCATTTGCTCCCGCTCAAAAATTACCAATTGTCATGGGTTTCTTATTCCTGACAACAGAATTAATCTATGCTTTAGAGCCATTAGTAGTGGGATTGGTTCACTTTTTTGGAGATACACTTACATTTGTAGTAGGAGGTTTATTGATCTCTAGTACAGGTTTTTTATTTCATAAGATATCTTCCGATGAAGTCCTTAGCAGAAAAAAGGAACTCATGAATATGACTCCAAAAAAAGTTAGAGGCTTTAATTATTTGGTCATCATTATAGCAGGCCTACAGCTTGGTCTTGCTAAAGCTGTTCTTATAGAATACTTCCCTGAAAACATCGCTTCTCGTTTTCCTGAATATGATGAAGCAGCACAATATATCACTTTTGGTTTACTAGGCATGTCCGCTATTCTAGCTTTCGCTGTAAGTCAATTCATCGCACGTTTTCAGCCTATAAATATACTGATCTCTAGTTTTATTGTTTTATTTATTGGGGCTATAGCAATGTTTATTTCCGGGAATTTCCACCTTACTTTAACAAGTGCTGTCATTGTAGCGGCCTCATTTAGCCTACTGAATATTACAGGATTGCCATTTGCTATTAGTAATTTATCTGCTAGACATATCACTTATGGAGTTGGGATATTCATTGGAGCTTCAGAGTTATTCTCAGGTATATTAGAGTACCTTTTGTAACAGGATAAGAAAATTAGCAAGTAATGGTGATTGCCTTCAATTACTTGCTAATTTCCAAATAATAAAAGTTAATTTCTAGGGTTTAAATAAAGCAAAAATCCTAAAAGAGAAACAGACAATATTCCGATAGCTGCTAATGACATAATAATGTCACGCAAATTCTTGCCTGCAAAATCTAATGTATGATACTTATGTAAAAAGGCAAAACTAAAGCCTTCCCACCTATCCAATTGATTCACTTTAGATGCTACTCTTCTGGTTTTAGTTTCGATATAATAAGTATCCTGATGCTTTGTATCAAATGAAACTTTTCTTACAGGAAGCCTCTTATTCACAAACCCATACTCACCTGAAAAGTGTCCAACAAATGCTCTTTCTTTGATTTTCGAAAAGCCACTAAACTTTTTCGCCAAATAATCAGCATACTTTTCATCCCCATCTATCAATAGATCTCCACTAACTGCAGAAACATAACTAACCACATCCTTCCCCTTTTGCCCTGATCCACTTAGCCTATAAAAAGGCTCTTTCTTTATAGAAATCAAGGTCAATTCATTTACTTCTTTCCCCATCTTCTTCACTAAATCTTTAGGGCTTATCGAAAGATCTTGTCTCTCTATCAATTGGTTATCTGCTAATAAATCAAGCTCATACGGATCATTTTTATGAAGTAGGTGAAACACCCCGCTAAATGAAAAAGCAAAAGCAGCTAATGATATACCAATGCCCACTCTTCTATGCCAAGCACGATAAGTCATTTGTTTTTTAAACCTTTTCCAAAGTACTATATAAACATACAGACCGCTTGCAGCCGAAAAGAATATCAATAGAAGAAAACCAGACATTATCACGGTTTTCCAATAGCCTAAAAAATCAAAAAGCCCCCAATTATGAAAACTTTTAAAAACCCATTGGAAAGACTTTCTCAAATTATCATTAGCGCCACCAAGCCTACTTGACTTAGTATGAATATAAACATCTAAGCCATCATCCCTATCAAAATGGATTTTATAAACTGGCAAAAGTCTGTTAATGAAACGATATTCATCTGTGAATTTATTAACGATCGTCAAAGAACTTACCCTTGCTTCCTCTTCTTGCATAAAAAATCTTGCTAAATATTTAGCATAGATTTCATCCCCATTTGGCAATTCATTTCCTTTATCTACATTAAAGTACTTTATCACTTGACCAGGCAAAATTACTTGGTAGAAAAATGCACCCTCAATATTCACTACATTAAAACTCACCAAATGTTGAATTTGATTTATTTTGAGAATTTCTTGAAGGGACAATGAAAACTCATCTCCACTCAAAGCAACTTTATCAATAGACCTCTTGGGAATGGAAACTTTCACCCATCTTGACATAATAGGGTGCATTAACCCACTAAAACACCAAAGGATAATTGGAATCAGTATTACCAACCCAACTTTCCTATGAAAATTTAGCCAAAAGACTCTTCTACGGAAAGGCAGGCCCTCCATGCTTCTATTTTGAATAGAGTTAGGCAGCACATTTGTTGTTTGCTTCATTATCTATTACTTAAAAATAAAACCGATAGATAATCCACTATAAAAACTTATTTCTGGAGACGGGCTAAGAAATGTCTGCCCATCTCTCGGGTTCAGTACTGCTCGAGAAGTATATGATGAATTAGTTAAATTATCTATCCCAAAACTCACATTTAGCTTTAACCAATCTTTAAATGTATTTTGATATCCCAACTTAGTGTTGACTATTATATAAGCATCATTTTCTATGGTATTTGCATCATTGACAGGAAAGGCACCATTATACAATAAGGTTCCATAAAAATAAAACCCAAAACCAGTTCTTACATCTAACCCAATATTTCCAGCATGAGGGGCTATGCCGGTAAGGTCATTTCCTGAAAAGTCGTTATCAATAGCACCTCCACTATCGAAAGTTTGAAAAGTATTGAATGAAAAATCTGAATAAGTGTAAGTCCCAAATATCTTCGCAGATTTAACCACACTTTTAGGGTTTACTTGAATCAAATAAGAAAAGCCAAACTCCACACCCTTTCGTTCAGTCTCTCCTGCATTTATAAAAATACTCTGAAACCTAGTTACAGCTTGAGGAACTAATTCATCTTCTGTTTTCAGGTAAAATAAAGATAAATCATAATTAAGCCTTTTCTTAAAAGCGATCCCTCTAAGTCCTATCTCATAATTAACCCCTGTTTCTGCCTCTACTTCAGTATTTACAGAGCCATCTACATTTAGAACCTCTCCACTAGTAGGTGGAGAAAACCCACTACTTACACTTCCATGAATAGTTGTATTTTTAGAAACAAAGTAAGTTAAACCAATCCTAGGCGATACATTCAGGTCAAAGTCTTTAATTACTGTGGTTTTTGAGTCTCCTACTGGCCTTAATAAATCAAAAGTACTGTACCTTGTTTTGTTAAGACTAATACCTGCATCTAACTTAATTTTCTCAGATATTGAAGTCTCTGATTGATAGAAGATACTATATTGAATATTATCTCTTTCTTGATCACGTGTAATATCTCCTATTTCCCCACCATTATTAACAAAGCGAGAGGCATCTACCTGATTACTCAAATATTCTCCTCCTAAAACAAATTTCGTAGAAAAATTATTCATTCTAGGTTTGAAGATAAACCTAGTCCGCCCACCAAAACCTTGTAAAAAACTTCTCAAATACGCAAAAGCTAGAGGGTGATCAAGTGTGTATGAGGTAGTATATAAACTAGTCATATTACTAAAAACATCGCTAAACTCGTACTCATGAGATATGCCTAACCTTAGCCAAGTTTGATCTCTAGCAGCCTGCTGATTGACATTTTCAATTTGTGCTTGTTGGGGATTTTCACGTACTTCTTCAAAAGTCAACGCACCAGGGATTTGAGAATCTTGATTAGTCCTATTAATTAAAAAAGATATATTCTGTTTTTCATTCACATTTAACTGACCAAAAGCTGTAAAAAATTGCCGTATATCTTTACTGTTGTCTCTATAGCCATCGTAATTCTGGTATCCATAACTGGTTGTCAAATTCAACTTATTATTAGCAATTCTTAAGGTAGTACCTGTGCGCCAAAGGCCATATGATCCCACCAAACTGTTTGATTCGATACTCTGTTCTCCATATTTCGACCTATCTAGCTGTAAATTGATTACTCCTCCCAAGCCTGCACCATAAATACTACTGGCAGGTCCTTTGATTACTTCAACTCTGCCTATAGTAGAAACATCAATCCCTTCAATTCTTGTAAACCCATCTGCTTCTGTCAATGGAATTTCATTCAGGTAGAATTTCAAATTTCTATTTCCAAATGGAGATCTTGATCCAACCCCACGGATGGATATCCTCGTGTCTGATAGATAAGATTGATCTACCCTTACTCCTGGGATAGTATTTAAAACTGGCTGCAGAGAAACCGTATTGCCTCTTTCTAGGTCTTTTTTTGTAACCAGACCAACGGATCCATTGGTTTCCAAAAGCCTATTTACATTATCAAAACCAATTACTTTAACTTCATTTATCAATAAATTATCTGGTTCTAGTTTGATTTGGAGAGCATCATTTTCGAGCGCTTTAACCTTCAGTTCCTGGTATCCAATAAAATTAATGATCAGTAAGTCTCCCTTTTCAGCTCTTAACTGAAAATTCCCATCAACATCAGTAATCGCACCATTTTGAGTTCTTTCAGGTATAATAGTAGCACCTATTAACGGTTCTCCAGTTTGCAAGTCTTTAATATTCCCTTTCAGAATTAGGCTTTGAGACCAACCAATAGAATTATTAGCTAGTAGAGCAATTAAAAATACGACTAGCCATTTATTTATATTTATCATTTATTTTCTCAATTAATAATTTAACAACACCAACTTATTTTCAATTGATTCAAATAGTTCCCATCAGGATTTCTTGATAAAAATTCCTATTTTTTCAACTATCAAAAATTACTTAAATGCATATTCCATACCTTAGGCCAGTATGAATACCCATTTAGGCACCTATTTCAAAAGATTTAAATTGATATAAACATGAATGAACCAACCCCGACCCAAGGGTACGGGGTATCTATGGGCAATAATTTAATGATCGACTCAAGAGTCGGGGCGCCCGGCCAGGGGAATTAATATCCCTTAGGGATTAAAAATTCCAATAATAATCCAAGGAAAACCTATCAGGTTATCTTTGAAGAATTAAGGAATCATAATTTCTTTGACTTATGCTATTTGGAACAAATCAAAGGAGATATGTTAACTTATAAATTGAGGGGGATGGAAAATTTCATCTAAATATGAGTTAGGAAGATCATCATTTAAATTTGGAAAAGGGTTTTCTTGTAAGTAGCTGCCATTAATTTGAAAGCATAACTTGACAGTCATTTCATAAAAAAATGAAATGTTCAATTTTCCATTTACAATTTGACCTTTTTCTTGTTGTTGGGGTGATGAGGCTTTCAGTCTCTTGAACAAATAACATGAGCCTTTACAGGTAGACATTGGCTTAGCTCTTTCTATACAAAGTACTTTTTCAATATACTCTTTTCGTAAACTCATATCTCCATATATGCAATAGGAGCCATCAGTGTACTTGCAAGAGTATTTATAGCCAATATTAAGACAACTAACTGTTTGAAAAAATTCATCTCCACAAAATTGAATACTAATTTTCAATAAAGGAAGTCAATCATGTATTTTAATATTTTCAAGATCTAAGAACGAAACAAGAACAGTTTGTGGAGGTATGAAAAATTGAGTTATTTTCAACTATTCAAGCCAGTGATTTAGCACTAAAGCTATGCCTACTTTACTAGCCTGTTCATTTGTGATGAAAATACTTTAGCCTTATCATCTATATTTTTTCTAGATACTAACCTGATCAACTGGTGAGATTTGTTATTTTCAAACAAACTGTAAATATATATGTGCTCTTTACTTCCGTCATTAAATGGATTTACTTCTGTAGATTTCACTACTCTATGAACGGCAATTTCATCTATTCTATCAATTCTATAGAGCTTATATGATTTAAATAACAATCCTTTCTCGACTGTAAGGAAATTCTCAATCTTATCTACCACGATAGCAAATGGGTACTTCCACCCTCTGTTAATCAAAGGAAATAAAACCATAAGAATGGCAAGAACGGTTAAACTAATATCTTTTAAAATGACAAGGTTAACTATCATTAAGCCTACGCCCAGAAAAAAGACAACGAGTACCAAGAGCCTAGACACTGGTTGTTTCCTTTCTATTCTAAAGATGTTTTTAGTCTCACTTTGAATATTATATCCGTGACTTTTCAAAAAATCATTGAACTCTAAAATATCATAAGATTGTTCAGTTGCTTTCATTATGTAATAATCACTAAGATATTGAGCTAACAATATAATTAAAATTATTCAATTTAAGCGCCTATTCTTCACCGAATATTACAGCTAATCATTGAAAAATTACTATTAGGATTTGTCTTAAGCAATTAGATCTTTCCAAAGTGGTGTGTTTTTCAAATCTTCTTCGGTATCAATATCAGAAAGTATTTCTAATTTTTTGACAGTCTTTTGGGCATTTAGTATTTCATTCACAGCTTCTTCACATACTGTATCAGTACTAAATTCTTTCCCTGCAAACAATCTCTCAAAGTAATAAGACATCCCAAGTATGTAGTACCCCCCATCATTTGCAGGGCCAATTACAAAGTCATCAACATCCATTGCATCAAAAGCCTCTTTGAGTCTATCAGTTTCCAAATCCCAACAATCGCTCCCAATAATACAGATCTTTTCGTACCCTTCCTCAAAGCCCTTTTTAAAAGCATGAATCATACGTTCACCCAAACTCCCATTATACTGAACAGCTTTTTCAAACACCTCATTTGACCACTGATCATTTAGATCTACGTGATTAGAATAATAGACTATTTTATCCGTGTTTTCAAGAGGTTTTACGGCCTCCATCGTCTTTTTAAGCAGTGCTTTATATACTTCCAACGCTTTTACATCTCCTACAGTTTTCGCCAAACGTGTCTTAGCTTTGCCTAGCTCAATATTCTTGATAAAAATCATTAACAGCTGCTTACTCATATATTAAACTTCTTTTGTCAAAAGTTAGATTTAGAAAACAAATTTAGAACACTTCTTGATAAAGAAAAGAAATGGGTTCTTAAAACAAATAAATACTACTTTCGATTGCACTCTACCTGTCAAAAGCTGCGAATCAAAATGCCCCAAAAGCAAAAAAATGGTTTAATCTTATTTCATCATAATAATCATAATAGGTGTTAAATAATGAACCAACCCCGACCCAAGGGTACGGGGTATCTATGGGCAATAATTTAATGATCGACTCAAGAGTCGGGGCGCCCGGCCAGGGGAATTAATATCCCTTAGGGATTAAAGATTATCACGGTTGATTTGTATACCTAACATACCTGATCAATTTCGATTGGTTGTTCATTATGGAAAACAATTTTTATCTTTGTTTCCTTATTTTTTCGCATTAAAGTCTTGTTCTTTTCAGTCTAATGACCCCATAGTCCCCATTATCTACCAATAATGATTTAACCCGAATGATGCATTAGACTTTTAAGAGAAAATCATAAATGGCTGTTAGATAGCTGCTTAAATTCTGATTTGCAACGCAGGCATAGTCTCCATTATGGTGAGTAGGAAATTAGGATTTAAGTGGCTAAATGACTGTTAGTTATGGTTTGCATCA
>CALGOB010000195.1 GCA_937958005.1 uncultured Cyclobacteriaceae bacterium | reverse complement strand
ATCAAACCGAATTGTATTACCGTTCTGTTATTATTCTTTATTCCCTATGACAACATTAAACCCATATTTCAGTACTTGAGCAAAGTAACATAAAGGAGCTAACTTGTTACTAGCAGTCATGTCAAAGCCTATGGATGTAATGGTGAGGTTATCCCCACCCGTATTTTGGATGAGATATAAAACCCTGGCGATAGTTCACCAGGCTTAGAAACATTAATTGGTGATCCATTGAATCAACCATTTATCAAGAAACCATCAAAATGAAAACTGGAGCTTCTATTAGAAAACAAATGCAACGATTAGGTACATCACTCACTGAAATAACTATAACTTGAAATGGAAGTTAGATGGAATTATTCATGACAAACCACGACCTTGCGTAATAAGTAATTGATTTACTTAGTTTTATGATGAAAAACTTAAGAATTGACATAACCCAAATTTGAGGAATGTCAATTTTACTCTACTGAATCGAATAAGTTGATAGTCAATCATTTAGTTTTTCTAATAATTATTTCTCTGGTCTGACACCCCAAATTATTCGGGTTAGATGAGTAACAGATAGGATGGGGTCAATGAACCAATCCCGAGCCAAGGGTACGGGGTGTCCATGGGCAATAATTTAATGACCTACTCAAGAGTCGAGGAATTAATATTCCTTAGGGATTAAAAATATAGGATGTTGATAGATCGTCTTGTTTAAATCAATTCAATCAAATAAATGCTGTTGAAATCACAAAAAATAAGGTTGTGAAGCTCTAAACAACCATGACTGGTGAGACTAAAAAAAGCAAAATCTCTTGCAGAAGACCTTGCTTAGACGAAAATAGTTGTCAGGTTAATAAATAGAAAAACGTCATATTTATTAAGTGCCTAAATCAATTGGTTTATTTGAAATGTAAAAAAAGTATCATCAAATGATAATGCATTTGAATTGGTATTTTCTCGTCTTTGATTATTCTTGTTAAAGTACCTTTTCTATAAAGCGATAATTTAAATAAGCATAGATAAAAACTTAATGTATAGATAGTTATAATTAAAATACTAACAAGATATCAATTGGTTGCTGTTTTCTAAGACTCAATTTACTTGCTTATTGGTCGATAATTTGAAACAATTCATCGATAGTTAAAACAGTTGAATTCTAAATTCGATAACTTGACCTCATAATATCAACAAGATAAAGATTCCGAGCGATTAACAGGTAGAAATGATAAGTAGGATTATCATCATTACCTCTATTCTTTAATCTGAATTAAATACGCACGGAATGAAAGTTGAAGTTTTATACATAGAGGATAGCCCCTCAGACATCGAGCTGTTTAAAATAGCTACTGAATCAGGAACCAAGCAGATCAATTTAAATATAACAGATCATTTATCTGATATAGAATCGCACCTTATACGAGGGGTAGATGTAGTTATTTCGGACTTTAATTTAAATGGTTTTGATGGATTAGATGTGCTGTCAGTCGTAAAAGAAGTAAGCCCTGAAGTTCCATTTATATTCTTCTCATCTACTATCGGTGAAGAAAAGGCTGTAGATCTCATAAGAAGGGGTGCTACTGATTTTATTTTAAAAGATAACATCGGAAAAATTCCCTTAGCTATTGACCGAGCCATGAAGGAGATGAAGTTGCAAGGTGAAATTAAGCAATTTGAAAGTGAATTAATTCAAAAAAATGAGCTTTTAGATACCTTGTTTAACAGTTTGACTGACTTGGTAATGTTGAAATCTACGGACGGACGGATATCAAAAGTGAATAATGCTTTTTGCCAATTTTTCAAAACTACAGAAGCAAATGTAATAGGAAAGAGAGAAGAGAACTTCATGAAGAGTGCTGAATTTAAGATAGCAGATAACTATGTATTGACCAGAAACCAAAGCTATACTTATGAAGGATCTTATTTTAATGAAGTCAGAAAAACGAAAATATTAGAAATTATTAAATCTCCACTTTCTTCTTTAACTGAGGTAAAGGGAATAGTTTCTGTAATCCGTGATGTAACAGAAAAAAAAGCTCTGGAAGAACAGAATGCCAAAGACCAGTTTATTCTTCAGCAAGCAGAAAACCAGAGTAATTGCGGAAGCTTTGAATTTGATAAGGAGAATGATATTCTGTCAGTTTCTGCCAATTTTATCAAGCTTTTAAACTTGAACCCTAATAATAACTACATTTCGCAGTCAAGATTAATCAAGTTTGTACACCCGCAAGACCAACCAACCTTTATTAAAAGGTTTGAACAATCTATAGAATTATCCTTAGACTTTGAGATGGAACACCGCTATATACCAGTGGGCTTTACTAAAGGAGTTAAATATTGCAAGACCATAGTTAAACCTAACCCAAATTCAGATGGAACTATATTTTATGGAACCATCGTAGAAACTACCGAAAGTAGAGAAACAAGCTTGGCACTGTTAAACATTCAGGAGAATGAAAGAAATAAGATTTCTAAAGAGTTACATGATAATGTGGGACCCAAGCTAAGTGCATTGAGCATGTTTTTAAACGCTGAAGTTAGAGACGAAGTAAAAGTTCAAAGACTTTTAAATGATTCCATTAATGATATAAGAGGATTGTCAAGATTGCTAACAACCAGCATTTTAGAAAACCAATCATTTTCTACTGCACTTAAGTTTTTAATAGAAAATACACCAAACGAAGAGATAATCGAATTGAATACAAATTTCAAAGATGAAAGCATATCTGATTTTGTCGGAGGTCAATTGTATCGAATTATGCAAGAAGCATTTAACAATATAATGAAATATGCTTGCCCTTCTAAAATTAATTTAGAGATCATAGAAAATGCTTATTTTCTGAACGTATCCATTGTGGACAATGGAAAAGGATTTAGCATGGATAATGCAAAATTAGGAAACGGCATTAGGAATATGAAGGAACGAGTCAGGAACTGTAATGGCGAATTCCGTATAGAATCAACAATAAATAAAGGAACTGCAATCCACATACAAATCCCCAATCAAAATGTATAATATTTTACTAGTAGAAGATCATGAAATGATCCGTGATGCAATCAAGAATTATTTCAATGAAAGCGATGATTTTAATTTAGCAGATGAGGCAGAGAATGGCCTTATAGCACTGGAGTATCTAGCTAAAAAAAGTTATGACCTCATCCTTACGGATATTAATATGCCTAAGATGGATGGAGTAGAGCTTCTTAAAAAATTAAACGAAATGGGTTCAGCTCATAAAACCTTAGTACTTTCTATGCATAATGAAAGTATCCATATTAAAAATATGATAGAATTAGGGGCTAATGGTTATGTTCTTAAGAATGTCACTAAAACTGAACTTTTTACTGCCATGTCTCAAATTATTTCAGGAGAAGACTACTTCTCAAAAGAAGTTTATGATACGTTAATAAGAAACATATCTAAAAGAAAGCCTAAAGAAAGACTGACCAAAGAAACCCCAATTAGTAGTAGGGAACAGGAGATTCTAGTGATGATCGCTAATGAAATGACCAACCAAGAAATTGCTGATAAGTTATTCATTAGCATACGTACTGTTGAAACCCATAAGAGAAACTTATTGGAAAAGACCGGTTGTAAAAATGTAGCAGGACTGGTAATGTATGCAGTTGAAAGGGAGATAGTTTAACACTGTAAATATCTGAAAAGATGACTATTCTAAAGAATTTTTCCTATCTATTCTTAATCATTCTACTTTTAATGATCGCCCTTGGGGGAATCATTATCTCAGCTTCTGAATCATTAGAAAACTTTAATGATGAGGTCAATACACTTACAATGTACCAAGCAGAAGATTCTGATGGGACTTATTTAGAAGGAGAGTTTTCAACTATAGAAGATTTAAGGGTCAAAGTAATCCTAGGGGCTGTTATTCTTGGTCTATTCGTATTGCTTTCTAGGTCAAAAAAAGATACTTATTCGGTGTCTGAAGTGCGTGAAGACCATTTTGTTAGTTTTAAAAACGTCAATAATGATTACGACCTGTTTGGAAATCTACAAGGGAAAAAATCGAATAAACCGTTTATTCAAAGCGATATTTATGTGAATAGCGGGGTTGGAAATTGGACCCTCACTACAGTACATGGGGAGATCTGGATAGCTGAATCCTGGTTTGAGACTAGTGGAGAAAAGGCAAGAAAGAATAATTACCTTTCTAATTTTTTGAAAAGTTTTAATAGAAAGGATCAAAAAGAGCTTTTAGGAGCCTTTGTCGAGATTCTTGATAAAGGCATGGCCTTTGACAAAACACTTCAGGTAACCTCAGAGAAGTATGGGGAAATATGGATCAGAATAGTTGGTTACCCTGTATTTGAAAATAAAAAAGTAGTGGCTGCAGAAGGGTTATTTTTAAATGTAGATCAAGAAATTAGAAGCAACCAGTTAATTCAGAAGCTAAGGGAAAAATTTGAAACAGCACAAAATGCAGCAAAGTTCGGAATCTGGGACTGGAATATACAAAAAGGTTTTATTGACTGTAGTGCTAAGATCTTAGAAATATATGGGTTGAAATCAGATAAAGAAAATTTAAATTTTGAAGACTGGAAGCTAAGCATACATAGTGAAGATAAAGAACAGGTAGAAGAAGAAATTAATAAGGCGATAGAAGGAGGTAAGTTTGATACACGTTTCAGAATTTTGCAACCGTCAGGTGATATTAGAATGATTAGGGCAGTGGCGGAAGTACACCGTGATGTGGCTGGAGTACCTATTAATTTGATAGGCGTAAATTGGGATGTGACAGCCGATTTTCTGGAAACTGAGAGAATCAATAAATACAATGAGGTAATAGCCAAAGCTGAATCCATTGCTAGATACGGCTCATATGACTATGACATGATTCATGAAAAGGTGGAGTGGTCACCACAAATGTATCAGATTTATGGAAGAGAAATAGGCTCTGAAATAAGTTTTGAAGTTTTTATGGATGCTGTACATCAGGAAGATAGAGAGAAAGTTGAAAAATATTTTGAGAATATAATTATTGATGGCCATGCTGTTAAAATAGAACATAGGCTAATTCAGTATCAAGGGTATGAAAAGATAGTAGTTCAAAATGCACATATTTATTATGATAAATTTGGTGTCCCTTCAAGAATTATAGGAACCGTACACGATCTGACTTTAGAGAGACAGCATGAGAAACGACTGATTTCAAACCTGTCATTTCAAAAAACACTAACCTTAATCTCACATAAATTAAATAAGCAAATAGAATCTGATCAAGCTTTCACTGAAACCATGCAAATAATCGGAAATAGTTTGGGCCTTAATAAAGTATATATTTATCAGAAAGACCCATTTAACAGTAACTTGATTCCGGCTCTTCGTTGGAATAAACAAACTAAAGATGACCGAAAACTTAAGGTAATAAGTAGTTTTTATTTGGAGGAATTTGTAACGTTTTTCCAAGGCCAAAGAAAAATGAGAAGCCTGACAGAATTACCAACTTCAATTAGTATTACATTTTATAGTTGGGGAGCAGGTACTGTTCTTTTATCTCCAATTTTAATAGACCAAGAATTTACTGGATTCTTAGCTTTTGAAGATAAATCTGATGAAAGAATTTGGACCAAGCAAGAATTAAGATTTCTAGAGACTTCCTATTTCATGATTTTAAATTCTTTTATTGAAAGAAAAGCTAAAACTAAGCTAATTGATAGTCAAAAGATGTATCAAAAGCTATATAACGAAACTCCTGCGATGTTATTTTCTATAGATAGTGACATAAAAGTTGTTAGTGTTAGTAAATATTGGTTAGTAGAAATGGGTTATCACTTAGAAGAAGTTTTGGGTAGGGATATTACGGATTTTATGACTGAAGATTCATGTCAGGTCTTTAGAAATGAACTTTACCCGATATTTATGAAAGAGGGAAGATGCCTTAACATTCCTATGCAATATCTTAAAAAGTCAGGAGAGTTAGTAGAAGTGTTATTTTCTGCTATTTGTGATACAGATATATGGGGGGCCTTATTAAAAGTGTCAGTTGTTATTACGGATATCACTAAGGAAAAAGAGGTTGAAAACAGAATTTATAAATTGAATGAAAGCTTAGAAAGCAAGGTGAAACAGAGAACTGCCGAGATAATGAGGATTTCCAATGAAATGCTAGCTCAGAAAAACTTACTGGAAAGTTTTATCAATATTACCCCATCAATGATTTTTCTAAAAGACATAGAAGGGAAGTATCAAATTGTCAATAAAGAATTTATAAAAGTGTTTGGACTTACTGAACAACAGGTAATTGGTAAAACAGACGCTGAACTATTTCCTGTAGAGGTAGTGGAAGAATTAATACAGTCAGACAAAAATGTACGCGATAATAATGCTATTGTAGAGCAAGAAGAGATGATTTGGCTAAATGATGAAGCGCATAATTACATGTCAGTTAGGTTTCCTCTCCATAACAGAGCCGGTGAAATAATTTCTATAGGAGGTGTATCAACTGATATTACTTTGAGGAAGAGGCAAGAAGAACGCTTAATTTTTCAAACAGAAGAACTTAAGATATCAAATGAAATACTTAGGAAACAGAAAGAAAGATTAAAGGAGAGTAGTGAGCAGCTACTGGTTGTTAATCAAGAATTAGAAAGTTTTAGTTACTCAGTTTCCCATGATTTAAGAGCACCATTGAGAGCTTTGGAAGGCTTTTCCCTTTTGTTAAGCAATGAGTATAAAGATAAAATAGACGAGCGAGGGATGAAATGGCTTGATTTCATTAATGACAATACAATGAAAATGGATCACCTAATCAAAGACCTGATGGAATTCTCGAGAGTCGCTAGATATCAAGTCAAAAAGAATCCAGTTAAAATGGAGCTAATGATTGATGAAATTATTGCTGAAGAAAAGAAAAACTACAAAGACTCTAAAATAGAAATCAGCAAAACGACGATATTGGATGCTGAAGTTGATCAGAAAATTTTCAAACAAGTTTGGATAAACCTTATTTCAAATGCCTTTAAGTACTCTTCAAAAAAAGAAGTGATTAAGATTGAAATTACTTCAGTTACTAAAGAACGTTTTATTCAATATAGTATTAAGGATTATGGAGCGGGTTTCAATAATAAATATTTAGGAAAACTATTTGGGGTTTTCCAAAGATTGCATAATGAAAGTGAATTTAAGGGAACTGGAGTAGGACTTGCCATTGTGAAAAAAATCATTAATAGGCACGGTGGGAGCATAGAGGCTGAAAGTACTTTAGGTGAGGGCGCTAAATTTACATTTTACCTGCCCATAAAAAGTGAGGATACGAAAGCCCACTAAGTGAATTCAGTATTTAACCAATTCAGAAAAACACGCTAAGAAATCAACTGGTGTCGAGCTAATTTTATATCAAATTAAAATACTAACGATATGAAATTAATAAACTTTATAGGACGTACATGGGCATATTTTCTAATCTTTTTCATACTTTTTGTATAAACTACGTCCATCATTATCACAATAGATTTACTAGGGAATAAAACACCGTTAGGTCAACACCTTTGTAGAGACCATTCGCCAGCAACCTAAGAGTATAAAAATAGATCGTGATAAACTCTAGTAATTCTCCTTGATTTCAATAACTTGAAAATTTGAATGAATAAAGATGTTTCTGCTAATGATTTCTTATAAATCTAGATTGGTATTTCTCGGAGCTGTGTGGGTTTATTAGTTTGACTTATTTTTTCCAAATACTATAAAATTCTAATTTACTGGTATCCAATTAAATAATTTAATCCCTGAGGGATACCTAATTCCCCGACTCTTGAGTCGATAAAAAAGCTTTTGGCCGATAGAGATACCCCGTACCCTTGGGTCGGGGTTGGTTCATTGTGTTTTCCTACCCGAAACTTCTACTTTTAGATATTCATGCAGGAGGGTTGGCCTGTCAAAAACCCCGGCAGAGCCGAGATGGCGTACCATGTTGTTTTTGACCGCCAAGCGGCCTTGTAGATTTTTTTGACGGTCCGCGCGGTTCTGTTTTTTCAGGGGTCCGCCCCCGCGGCATGGAAAAAATGAATCGGACTGCCGCCGCAGAAAGCCTCTAATTTTAGGATTACTCAATTCTAGAGGGCCGCCGTGGAACGGTGTTTTTCAGGATAAGGAAAGACCCTTATTTAAATTGACTCAGGAGACATTTTTCTTAAAATTGAAATTTAGTTGGATGCCAGTAATTCTAATTCGTCAGAATAAAGACAGTTGAAGCAGTCATAGAAAATTGAAAAAACGCAAGAACAAAATACTATTCTATCTTAATGAATTTCATACACACTCACACAAGACAAAATAGGGTCTTAATAATTTATCAAACAATTGATAATCAATTGATTAAATGAATTATTTTTCTAAGTAATTCACGTAAATATAGTAAGTGAATTAACCAGATTAACTAATGAGCATTTTACGCTGAAATACAAAGGAGAAACTCTCCAAATTTGCTAAGTAGACAATTTAGAAAAAATCATAAACTAATGAGCACACACACAAATTATCATTTAAGAACTGAAATAACAGAGGCAACTTTATCTTGTACTGAAGAAGAGTTGTTAGGATCTACTGCAACGGATTTTCAAGAAACAGACATTGTCAAATTGATTATTGGAGGTATTTTAGGGAATAGATCCAATCAGGTAATTCAAGTTTCTAAATTCGAATAATAACAGTAAACAATGCTGCCTTGCTGGTAGATCATTTAACTCACATGATCATAGCATGGCTGTGTAGGTGTAGATCTTGACAGGTTTAAGAAGGCCAAAACCTCATGGGTTGAGCTCTGATTTCACGCAAAATAAGACACCTCTCAAGAAAATTACCATAGTAAATATGTGAAAAAGAACAACAGATGGAAAATAGTAGGAAAAAAACTTTTAATAGGATGGAGTCAGAAATGACCACAAGACGTATGCTAGCTAAAGAAAATAGCAGTTTACGCATTAGTTTATCGGAACAGCTGAACCTAGTCACCATACGTGGTGCTCTTTATGGGAAACAATATGATTATAAATTAAACGATTTAATAAAAAGCATCAAAGATCATTTTTTGCTTGCAAGTCACTTAAACATCTATATCAAGTTGAGTCAATTTGATTTAGATGGAATAAAAAAATTACTCACTTTATATCCCATTATTAACCAGGCAATTTTAGAAGAAAAATATATATCAATTTATTGGAATACAATGGATAATCAAGAGATCAATAAAATTGCTTCTGGTTTTAGTAAGAAACTGAATTGCGAAGTTCAGCTGTGTAATATTTAGTCGTTTATAGTTTAACTCCTTTTTTTGAGACTATCTCTATTTTAGAGATAGTCTTTTTTATGTTAAACCCGAATGATACCTTAGACTTTTAAGAGAAAATCACAAATAGCTTTTAGATAATTGCTTAAATTCTTGTTTACAGCGCAGACATAGTCTCCATGATGATGAGGAGGAAATTAGGAACTAAACGATTAGATGATTGTTAGTTAAGCCATGCGTCAAAATTTCAATGCATTAAGCGGGGCAAAAGTCTACAAAAAATAGGTTTATTTTAGGGAATTTCTAAAAACTCCTATTACTTTTTGACCCGATCTTTTTCCCTGATATTGCATTATTAAAATACTCATTTAGATCACTAAATTCCGTTTTTTATACCTTGCCACAGAAAAATTCTTTTGGTCAAAATTTCAAATCAAATTTAAGAACCTATCCTTTTTGGACTGATTAAAAAAAAGAGGCGGAAGTTTAATGCCCCTTAGGTTAAATCACCCCAATTTCTACCTTTAGTTAACTGTTATTTATATAATTTCACGTTTATTTTAGTTTATTCGTGAATATAGGTAAGCGCATAGGAATCAGACAGAGTGCCATAGCAGGAATCATCCTGCTGTTGTGTATCCCTATTTTCATCATCTTTTCTTATCTTTTTCAAAAACCATCTGATACTTGGCTCCATATCTACAACTACTTACTGAATGAATATATCTGGAATTCAGTTATTTTAGTAAGCGGCATCAGCCTACTTGCTCTTACTATGGGCATAAGTGCAGCATGGTTTGTGACTAAATACGACATCCCCTATAAAAAGACTATTGAATGGCTATTGATCCTTCCTTTAGCAATACCTACCTATATCAACGCTTTTGCCTATAGTGGATTACTAGACTATGCGGGGCCTATTCGCTCTCTTCTCAGAAATCAGTTCGCGATTAATGATGTTTATTTTGATATTCAAAATATCTATGGTGTTATCTGGGTAATGGCTACTGTACTATATCCTTATATATATCTATCAGCTAGGTCTGCATTTGGAAGACAAAATAGCCACCTGACTGAAGTCTCATCCTCTCTAGGTATTTCTCCGAAAAAGACCTTTTTTACTATTGTACTACCCATCGCTAGACCTGCTATAGTTGCTGGACTACTTCTCGTTATCATGGAGACATTAAATGATTATGGTACGGTAAAATATTATGGTGTTAACACTTTCACAACGGGAATATTTAGATCTTGGCTTTCATTGGGTGATTTACAATCGGCCATTTACCTTGCCTCCATGTTAATGACTGTCATTTTCAGTATCATACTCATTGAAAAGTGGCAACGCGGTAAAGCACAATACGAATCTAGTTCAAGCAATCAACAGTTAAGAACGACTAAGCCAAAAGGGTTGACAAAATTGGCCGCAGTCACTGTCTGTATATTCCCCATAATTTTCGGACTAGTCGTACCAGTCTTCCAACTAATTTATTGGACAGTTTTTACTTGGAAAGAAGTGTTACAAAGCAGCTTAGTAGAAGCCATTCTAAATAGTTTTGCCCTATCAGCAAGTGCTGCTGTCCTAATTGTTCTTTTGGCAATCATTTTAAATTATGCTACCAAGATGCTTAAATCCAAAAAATGGGACAGTATTGCCAAGATTACTATGCTTGGCTATTCAGTACCAGGGGCGGTCATAGCAGTTGGCATTATGATTTTAATTATAGGGATAGACCGTTACCTTCTAAATTTCTTAGAAGAAACCTTTTCCATAAAAATCAAATTGCTCATTACAGGAAGCATTTTTGCTTTAATTTATGCCTATTTAGTCAGGTATTTCGCAGTCGGCTTTGGGCCATTAGAGGCTGCTTTCAAAAGTCTACCACATAATCTCAATGAAGCTGGTAGGTCATTAGGAATTAAACCATGGGAAAACCTGATCAAAATAGACCTTCCTATTCTGCAAAAAGGGATTGTTGCGGCCCTATTAATTGTATTTGTGGATGTGATGAAAGAACTTCCACTGACTTTAATATTACGCCCTTTCAATTTTACGACTTTAGCGACCAGTGCCTTTCAATATGCCAATGATGAAATGGTAGACAAAGCAGCCCCAGCTAGCCTGATGATTATTTTCATTGGCATGATTCCTATATTTTTACTTAACAGGTTAACCAAACAAAATAAATGAGTTCGGCACTATCAATCAGGGATTTAAACAAGAAGTTTGAAGGTGCAAAGGATTTTGTACTTAAAGGAATATCCTTAGAAGTTAATTCTGGAGAAATTCTAGCACTAACGGGGGAAAGCGGCTGTGGAAAAACTACTTTGCTTAGAACTATTGCCGGTTTTGAAAACATACAGGGAGGAAGCATTTCTATCCTAAATGAAACAATGAGCAACTCAACCAAGACCGTAAAACCTGAAGCACGAAACGTAGGTTTGGTTTTTCAAGACTTGGCATTATTTCCTCACATGACTGTTTCTAAAAACATTGCTTACGGAATTTCCAAACTGAGTAATACTGAAAGAAAAGTGAGGACAGATGAGGTAATGGAACTTACCAATCTAACCGGCCTTGAAAAAAGGTATCCACACGAATTATCAGGTGGACAAAAACAAAGAGTTGCCCTAGCAAGGGCATTAGTTGCAAAGCCCAAAATCCTGTTAATGGATGAGCCATTTAGCAACCTTGATGAAATTTTGCGTGTAAAGGTAAGACATGAAATCAAAGGCATATTAAGCAAAAGTGGTATCACAACCATCATGGTAACTCATGATTCTCAGGATGCATTTAGCATGGCTGACAAAATTGCCATTTTAAAAAATGGTAAAATGATACAAATAGGAAATCCTATTGAATTGTATAATCAACCTCAAAACCCTTATGTTGCACGTTTCTTTGGTGAAATCAGTATTATTTCTGGAGTAAAAAAGGAAGGAGGAATACAAACTAAATTTGGTCTCATTCAACTTAAGGCTGCTAAAAATACGATAAAAATTGGAATTAGACCAGAAGCAGTATCCATCACCACAGATGAAGAGAAATTGAAAGGCAAAGTAAATTCAATTCAATACTTAGGAGCTCATTTCGAATACCAAGTAGCAGCTGAAGATGGGGGAGAGCATATTCACCTTAGATCTCAACATAAACTGTATGAGATTTCTGATGTAATCCACTTTGACTTAGGCATAGACCGATTAATAGTATTTGATGACCCTTCTGAAAAAAAAATCTGAATAACCCAATCGCTTCGAAACATTTCCGCAAGATTTGATGAGTATTCTTACATTATCATCATAGAAAAAAAGTGTTTCATGCTTTGAGCTGTGTCTTAAAGTAAGATCACGTAGAAGAAGTATTTAGTGAGAAATTCTCTTTTTAACTTTTTTAAGAAACTTTACTTCTTTTAGACACATCAACTGATAAGAGAATTCTATTCGCTGAAGCAACAACGTAACAATACCGCAGATAAATAACCAACATAAACTTTGGCTATAGTCTGCTGTGAATAACACAATAAAACTTAAACAACCCAAAAATATAATCAGCGATAGATTGCTCATCCTAAGCATAGAACGAAGTTCCCTTCTTCTATCTTTACAACAATGCTTACAATCTCTGAGCGCTATTTTTTTTGACATTAGACGGTCATAAAGAGGCAAGGCTCTCCAATTTAAATCAATAATTCTATTGTCTATTACTCTTTTGTCTTCCATAAGTTTTGCTTTTTTCTGATCGGTCGGACAACAAAAGTAATTAACATTTAGATAACATTAAAGTAATGTTTAGATAATTCACAGCAATCACTCAATCTAGAAATTTTATCATGCTGTATCTCAATTATTTACAAATTATTAGACAGGCATTAGATCACAACTACCTGATTCCTTCGCAAATCATGTATTAAACCCGAATCATGCATTAGACTTTTAAGAGAAAATCATAAATGACGGTTAGTTATGGTTTGCATCAAATTTCTATTGTATCATTCGGGTTAAATTGAACAAGAACTACTTTATCATTTAATCCCTAAGGGATATTAATTCCCCTGGTCTGGTACCCCGACTCATCCACGGGTGTTGAGTCGATCATTAAATAATTGCCCATAGATACCCCGTACCCTTCTGCGAGTGCCGTAGCTTTCTCAGCAGAGCCACTGGGTCAGGGTTGGTTTATTTTGAATTGTGAAAATTAAAAACCATGCATCAATAATTCTGAGAAGTCTTATTTTTTAGACAATTGATCATTAGATTTACAAGCAATGCTTATATTGACAGACAATTTCTATTCATCCTGCTAAATAGAAATAAAACACACCTCAATATAAGAAGCAAAAATGTGGTAAAATGAGAGAAGCTGTCTTTGTGAAATTAAATGGTGATAAATGGAAAGAGATTGAAAGCTATGTCAACTTCGATCAAGCCAAAAATCCTGATACTCTTGCTGAATATTACATCCAATTAACAGATGACCTTTCATTTGCAAGAACCCAATATCCTAAAAGTAATGTGACGAATTATTTAAATTCCATTGCTTCAAAACTTCATCATTCTATTTATATAAACAAAAAGGAAAAAAGCAGTAGAATTCTAACCTTTTGGACAAAAGAACTCCCATTGGTTGTTTACAATATGCGAAAAGAACTATTAATAGCGCTAATTGTATTTTCTATTGCTGTATTAATAGGAGTTATTTCAGCTAAAAATGATGCTACTTTTACTCGTCTTATTTTAGGAGACTCATATGTTGACATGACTTTAAAAAATATTGAAAAAGGAGATCCTACTGGAGTATATAGCAGTATGTCCCGTGGATTTATGTTTGCCTATATTACGGTTAACAACATTAGGGTCGCTTTTGCTGCTTTTGCTTTAGGCCTATTCTTTTCTATTGGTAGTGGTTTTATTTTATTACAGAATGGCATAATGCTGGGTGCATTTCAGTATTTCTTTCACCAAAAGGGTCTTTTAATCGCAAGCTTCTTAAGTATCTGGATTCATGGTACTGTAGAAATTTCCATCATTATTATAGCTGGAGGTGCTGGTATTGCTTTAGGCAATAGTTATCTCTATCCAGGGACACTTCCTCGTTTGGAATCTTTTAAAAAAGGAGCTGTTAATGGAATTAAAGTGATTATTGGGTTAATTCCTTTTTTTATCTTGGCCGGCTTCTTAGAATCCTTCGTCACCAGATATAGCAATTGGCATTGGAGTATTAAATTAAGCATTATCTTAGCTTCATTATTTTTGATTATTTACTATTTTGGCATTTTGCCTCTAAAATCCCATCGCAAACTACATGCAACAGCGAATCATACTTCAAAAACAGAGAGACTTTAGCGAGAAAATATCCGCTACATTTGACTTTCTTAGACAGAACTTTAAACCACTCTTTGGAGCGCTCATTCTAATTGGTGGGCCAATCATTCTTATTATATCTATTGCAGTTGCCTATTTAGCACTGGATATCAGTGGTCTTGGATTAGCTCCTGGGGGCGATGTACTGAATCAAATGATCTCTCTATACTCTACCGTAGCCATTAGTGGACTTGCTTCCTGGTTTATATACATCATAGTTACCACGATCACTTTCTCCTACATTAAAATATACTTGACCCAGCCTGCGAGTACCATAATCACAACTGATATGGTTTGGCAAAAATCTAAGAAATACATTTTGCCCATATTTTTTTCCTCATTTATAGTCGCACTAGTTGTTGGTTTTGGTACCATTTTCTTCATTATTCCTGGTATTGCCCTAGCTATTTATTTGACTGTCATCAACCCTTTGATTATTATAGAAGACCTTTCTTTTGGAGAAGCATTCTCAAAATCCATCAAAATGATCACAGATAATTTCTGGAGTACATTTGGTTTTCTTTTTGTAACGGGTCTTATATCTTGGTTGATCGGTTTTGCATTCAGCATTCCAAATGCTCTTCTAAGTGGGATTCATAGTTTTAATAGCATTCAATCCGGTGAAGTAAACAGTATTGATAGCACCAGTGTATTTGGAATCTCTTTCTTAATCACAGGAGTAATTGCCAACATAGGCTCTTATCTGCTAAGTGTAATCCCTAATGTAGCTGTGGGCATTCAATACTTCAATCTTAAAGAAGAAAAAGAATCTACTGGTCTAATAGATCAAATTGCGCAAATGGGTGGTAATTCAATAGATGAAGAAGAAACCTACTGATTTGGAAAGAGTAAAAACTTTTATATTTCTCCTCCTGCTCAACTGCTTAGGGTTAAGCACTCCAAATGCCTTTTCTCAAGAAAACGAAAGGGTAGTTGATCAGGTAAAAGTAGAAACATTTCGGCAGGATGCAGACTTTAGTTATGCCGTTAATTATGAGGTTTCAGACGACCCATTATCACGTATTTGGAGATGGGTTGTTGAAAATTTTTTAGGTTTTATCTCAGGAGTTACCAAAACAGGTAGCTTAGCGCAAATTATTACCATCATGTTATTTACAGGGGTAATCATATTTGCCATTATTAAATTATTTGATCTAGACAAAAATTTTGGGCTTTATAAAAACAGGAGGACTGGGCTTAAAGATCATAGTGAAGGGGGCATTGATGACATTAAGGGGATTGATTTTCAGGCAATCATCCAAAAGGCTTACCAAAATAAAAATTACCGAGAGGTTGTAAGAAACTACTATCTATTTGCCCTGAAACAACTAGATGATAAAGGAGTTATTAAATGGAAAAAAGGCAAGACTAATTATGATTACTTAAATGAAGTATCTAAAAGTCCAGCTAAAGAAGAATTTTCCTCACTCAACCATTTTTTTGAATATGCAGTTTATGGGGAATTTCAAGTTTCTGAAAATCTTGCAAAATCTTCCGAAGATCTATTTGAGCAAATTAACGGATCCATTAAATGAAAGGGAATTTAAAGTACAAAATTTTACTGGGATCCACCTTTCTCATATTCATCTTGTTTGAGATCCTAAAACCAAAGCCTACTGATTGGAATGTTACTCTATCGCCTAATGATAAGATTCCATTTGGTACTTATGTATTTCGAGACTTATTGGAAGATTTATTCCCTGCTTCTCAATTAACTATTAGTGAAAATAGTATTTATCAAATTCTGAAAGAAGAAGAAAACAGTAACTTAATCATTGTATCTAAAATCTTTGAGCCTAGTGATGAAGACCTAAACTCACTAGTAGAATCCATTAATAATGGAGCTGAATGTCTTTTAATTTCCGAAGGGTCTAGTGTAGGGGTTAGAGATACATTTGACATAGCGTTCAATCATAATTATTTCAGCACCGATCAGCTACAGGCAAGAATAGATTCTTTAGAAATCAGATTCAATGGAAAGTATTACGAAGTTCCTACTTCATTTATAAGCTCAACCCTGGGAAATGACAATGAGGCAGAGATCTTAAGCAGAACCAGCGAGAGTGATGTTTTTTTCATTGAGAAAAAAATTGGGAAAGGAAAACTCTACGTTTGCTCTGCTCCATTATTAGTAACAAATTTCACTCTTTTAAGTGGCGAAAATGCTAGTTTACTGGAAGGGCTTATTGCCAAACTTCCTGACAAGAAAACAACTTGGGCCAGTTTATACACCAGTGGCCGTTTTGAGCCACAAACTAGCATCAGGTATTTATTAACGCAGCCTGCACTGAGGTGGGCTTATGCCGTGGGAATGATTACCCTGCTCTTATTTATGATATTTAAAACTAAAAGGGAACAACGACAGATCCCAACAATAAAACCGCCTAAAAACACCTCTATTGAGTTTGCTGAGACTGTGGGACAATTGTATTTGAAATTTGGTAATCATCAAGATATTGTGGATAAGAAAATACGCTATTTAAAGGAATATTTTAAAAGCAAATATTTATTAAACGTCACTTTTCAAAATGAAGAAATAGAGAAAGTGGCTAATAAAACCGGAAAAGAAGTAGATTCAATTTCAACTTTATTTTTTGCAGTTCAACAATTGAATCATTTAAAATATGTTGATAAAAATCAACTAATTCATTTTAATAAGAAACTAGAAGAATTTTATATTAATCAAAACCATGAGTGAAGAGCAATTTGAAAGTAGGTTAGACCTTCAACACATTCAAGAGAAGATTAGCCAAATAAAAGAAGAAATTGGAAAAGTAGTCATTGGCCAACAGCAATTGGTAGATCTGATGATTGTTGCCCTGTTATCTGATGGTCATGTACTGATAGAAGGGGTTCCAGGTATTGCCAAAACCCTTACGTCAAAACTCATGGCCAAAACCTTAAATGTAGACTTCTCAAGAATTCAATTTACCCCCGACCTGATGCCTTCGGATGTGATAGGAACATCAATTTTCAATATGAAAGCTGGTGAATTTGAATATAAAAAGGGTCCCATCTTTTCTAACATTGTCTTAATAGATGAGATTAATAGAGCGCCTGCGAAAACTCAAGCAGCCTTATTTGAAGTAATGGAAGAGTATCAAGTTACTATGGATGGCGTGACCTACCCAATGGATCTTCCATTCCTTGTATTAGCGACACAGAACCCCGTAGATCAAGAAGGTACTTATAGACTTCCTGAAGCTCAATTAGATCGGTTTATTTTTAAAGCAATTGTAGATTATCCCTCACAAGAAGATGAACTAAAACTTTTAACCAATGTAAATACGAAACAAAAGCATGACGATGTGAAAGTTTTGCAAGAGATTGTTTCTAGGGAGGAAGTAGCAGAATTTAGAAGCACTGTGCATCAAATTCATGTAGAAGAAAAATTACTGAGCTACATCACTAGCATCGTAGCTGAAACAAGAAATAATTCTTCTTTATTTCTCGGTGCTTCACCTAGGGCTTCCATTGCACTATTGAAGGCATCAAAAGCGTTAGCAATTATCAATGGAAGAGACTTTGTTACACCTGAAGACATTAAGTTTTTAGTAAAACCAGTCTTAAGGCACAGGATTATACTAACACCTGAGCGAGAAATGGAAGGAAAGACAACTGATGAAATCATAGACATGATTGTCAATAAAATTGAAGTTCCTAGATAGTGAAATTTTTCAAAAGACTCTTTCTTACCAATTTATTACTATACTGCATCTTAGGAGTAATTGCCTGCTTCCTGATTGGCTTTACAGTGGATATTTTTTTTAGCATAGGTAAACTTGCTCTAATAGTTTTAGCAGTTTTAGCCTTACTAGACATGCTTCTTTTATTTGGTAAATCAGAAGGGATTCATGGGCAGCGGATTATTGCTGATAAGCTTTCCAATGGGGATGAAAATGAAATTAAAATCAATCTAGAAAATTATTACTCTTTTCTAACCAAAATCAGGGTGATCGATGAATTACCTGAGCAATTACAAATCAGGGATCAACAATTCTCACTGACTTTGAAGGAAAGAGATAAAAAAGTAATCAGTTATTTGGTAAAGCCAACCAAAAGAGGTGATTATCATTTTGGTTCTGTCATTGCATTTGTGAAGTCTCCTTTAATGCTTTTAGAAAGGAAATATACCTTTGACAAAGACCACGTTGCCATGGTATACCCTTCATTTATTCAAATGAAGAAATATGAGTTACTGGCTATTTCATTCAAGTTACAAGATCAAGGAATCAAAAAAATAAGAAAAATAGGTCAGAATCAAGAGTTTGAGCAAATAAAGGATTATGTAGTAGGAGATGATTTTAGAACTCTTAACTGGAAAGCAACAGCCCGGGTAAATAAGTTGATGGTCAACACTTACCAAGATGAAAAATCTCAACAGGTTTATAGCTTGATTAACAAAGGCAGGGTTATGCAAATGCCATTTGATGGATTAACTTTATTGGATTACTCGATCAATGCAAGCTTAGCGATCTCAAATATTGCCTTAAAAAAGGATGATCGTCCTGGGTTAATTACTTTTCAGCATAAAATAGCAACTGTTTTACCAGCTTCCAAAAGGGCTGCACAGATCAGGTATTTCATGGATGTACTTTATAGAGAAAAAACAGGTTTCAAAGAATCTGATTATTCTAGATTGTACAATATAGTCAAGAACAAAATAAAGAAAAGAAGCTTATTACTCCTCTACACTAATTTTGAATCTTTATCTTCCATGAGGCAGCAATTACCTTATCTTAAAAAAATGGGCAGCAGTCATTTATTGGTTTGCATATTGTTTGAAAACACAGAATTGGATGAGATCATACAACAACCAGCACAAGATCTGGACGAAATTTATACCAAAACAATCGCGCAAAAAATTGCCTACGAAAAAAAGCAAATTGTAAAAGAATTGAACCAGTTCGGGATTAAAACCATTTTGACAAAACCGCAGGATCTCACGGTAAATACCATCAATAAATATTTAGAGATCAAAGCAAGAGGGATGTTATAATCTACCAGCCTATATTTTTAGGATCAAGCAAGAAATCTGTGGAGAAACCACTCTATACTCACTCTGAAACTCACACCATTTTAAAAAGTAAATACTAATATCCAGTTTAAACGATCTTAACTATTAGAGAATCAATACTTTAATCCCTAAGGGATATTAATTCTCCGACTCTTGAGTCGATCATTAAATTATTGCCCATAGATACCCCGTACCCTTGGGTCGGGGTTGGTTCATTTTTAAAGCTTGTCTCAGTCATTTAAACTTTATATTATCAGGAAAATTTGATAAGGCTGAATTCCCCACAAGAATATTGCTTGAGCCTATTTTTATGGAAATAGATGTATAATAATGGCCAATTAACTGTGCGTATACGTACAGACTTATCTTAAGGTTATTAATTTATAGTCAATTGTAATGAAATTGCCACTTTGGCGCGGTTATTGTAGTATAATTCCTATCATGTTCAATCTACGCAATAGCTTTTTTTTTAATAGGAAGACGTTCATTCTAATTATTGGCGTTATTCTAGCTTTGATCATTACCTTAAGCAGTGGTGATCTGCTTTCATCCGAATCAAACCCAGCTTTAATTTTTGAAGACATCAATCCAATTGATCAGATAGGTAGAGTAAGTTCATTAACAGATTGGATCCACCGACCTATCAGCCATGTCAAATCACTTTTGACTGCATATTAATCCATCTTTCTGGCAATTCACCCTTGCAGGCAGTTTCATAATCCCCATAACTGCAAGGCACTATTTTATTCCTTTTTATAGTTCTATCATCACTCAAGTAGGGCACTTCCATCCACCACTTTTCTGATATCTTACTCTTGTAAAAGCGGATGGTTTCTGGTTCCATTCCCGTAGCCACCTCATATACCAAATAGTCATTAGATCTAAAGATACTCTCTTTTTTCCTATGATAGAACCCCTCAATAAAATACCACATCATAGTAGCAATCACAAACGCTGACTGATAGTCTTCTGTGTCATAGCCTGGATCGTACTCATAGAACCCGGCACTGCTTAACTTATCATTAAGCCCTGCATACCAGCACAATTGACATGCTTCTTCACCTGTCAACCCATAAACGGATCTTCTTGAGGTTCCTGGCAGGTAACTTGATTTAATGGAAGACAAATCAAAAGATAGTAAATCACCATCTCTAAGTATAGGCTCCATCTCTTTAAGGTTTTCCTTAACTACCCCAAGGCGGTAGGTGTCAAAAGAAAGGCTTTCTAACAGTTGATTTTCTTTTTCATCTACCAAGTAGCTCTGGTGGGCAATATGACTATAGTTAAACAAGAAATTAGGTTCATGGGTAAATAACTTATGAAGGTGGGATTCCCTCAAATTGTCAGAATCTTCCAAGTCAAAAGAAGCATCTATATTGATAAATGTTACTAGCTTATCCATTGACTCATATGAGCAATATTGCGCATAGCTAAAATCCTGCCCGGCCCCAATGATTAGAGGCAATATGTTATTCTCTAATAAGTGCTCACATACCTCCTTTAACCTCAAATAAGTATCTTCAAGCTCTATCCCATTTCTCAGATTTCCAAGATCAACCACACGATATCTTCCACTTCCCTTTTTAAGGTTATAAAACTTCTCCCTAATACGCATGGGCCCTTCTTCAACCAATCTTGCATTTCCCCCAGACCTATTGTCAACAAGACCTACAATTGCTAAATCAACTCCATCTAATTCTGGCAACCTGCCTCTGTTGATAGAAATAGAATTATAAACGCTATTCTTTTTATAATTATCAAATTCGATATTGTCTGATATTGCGTTAAAAAAGAGTTTTGGATCCATATGTAGCTATGTTATGTAAAAAAGAAAGGGCTCCTATTTTAAATAGGAGCCCTTTAATTCAATTTTATTTTGAAGTTAACAAGTAGTAGACAACTTGTTTCTTCATATTCCCAGTCTGGGATAATTTTCTATTTAATTGATTATCCTCCAAAATCATCAAAAGATACATTCTCATCAGGAACACCCCAATCCTCACACATCTTAATCACTGCAGCATTCATCATAGGAGGGCCACAAAAGTAAAACTCTATATCTTCAGGTGCTTCATGCTTGCTCAAATATTGATCTATTACTGCTTGATGCACAAAACCTAAAAATCCGTCCCCTTCTTTATCATCCACATCTTTCTTCTCTACCCAATTATCTTCAGGCATTGGCTCTGATAATACTAAATGAAATTTGAAATTTGGAAATTCTTTCTCAATCTTCTGGAAATCATCTAGATAAAATAACTCTCTTTTAGATCTTCCTCCATACCAGTAAGAAACTTTTCTACCTGTCTTTAATGTGTGAAACAAATGAAATAAGTGAGATCTCATAGGAGCCATTCCTGCGCCACCACCTACATACAACATTTCTGATTCTGTAGGTTTAATGAAGAATTCTCCATATGGGCCAGAAATAGTCACTTTATCTCCAGGCTTTCTAGTAAAGACATACGAAGAACAAATGCCAGGATTTACTTCCATCCATTGGTTTTTAGCTCTGTCCCATGGTGGGGTAGCAATTCTGATATTCAACATCACTATGTTTCCTTCTGCAGGGTGGTTAGCCATTGAATAAGCCCTAAAAATCTCTTCTTTGTTTTCCATTCTAAGATCCCAAAGACCAAATTTGTCCCAATCTCCCTTAAACTTATCTTTTCCTGCAGGGTCATCCGGATGAGGAGCAATATCCATATCCTTGAACTCACACAATACAGGAGGTACATCAACTTGGATATAACCACCAGCTTCGAAGTCTAATGTCTCACCTTCCGGTAATTTCACAACAAACTCTTTAATAAAAGAGGCCACGTTATAATTAGAAACTACTTCACATTCCCATTTCTTAATTCCAAAAATCTCTTCCGGAATTTCTATTTTCATGTCTTGCTTTACTTTCACTTGACATGATAACCTCACATTCTCTTTCTGTTCAGATCTGCTTAGATGACCAACTTCTGTAGGTAATACATCACCGCCACCATCAGCAACAGTACACTTACACATCGCACAGGTTCCACCACCGCCACAAGCTGATGGCAAGAATATTTTCTGAGATGATAAAGTTGTCAAAAGAGAAGAACCTGCTGAAGCAACTATTGGGTTTGCTTCATCTCCATTTACGATTATTTTGACTGGTCCTGACTGAACTAATTTCGACTGAGCAAACAAAAGCATGAAAACCAGTAGCAAAATGACTATTGTAAAAGCCAAAATTGCTGATATTACAATTGTAGACATTTATTAAAAATGTTTATTTTTAAAATCTATTACAAATATAAGCGAACTCTCTTTCTCAACTGCAAAGATGAAGAATTAATTCACTTACATTCATTTTTAATGATATAACGAAGTGTTTTTTTTAATTGTTATTAGTTTTTCAAAAGTTTTATCAGACTTGTCAATTTAGCTTTTAAATTTCTTCTATCTACAATAAAATCAAGAAACCCATGCTCTAAAACAAATTCTGAACTCTGAAATCCTTTAGGAAGATCTTTTCCGATCGTTTCTCTAATTACCCTAGGGCCAGCAAAACCAATCAATGCACCTGGTTCAGAGATGTTAAAATCTCCCAACATAGCATAAGAAGCTGTAACACCACCAGTAGTTGGGTCCGTCAGCAATGAAATATAGGGTACTTTTGCCTCTGATAATAATGCCAATTTAGCAGAAGTCTTAGCCATTTGCATCAAAGAAAAACCGGCTTCCATCATTCTTGCTCCTCCTGACTTTGAAATCATTAGAAATGGTATCTTGTGCTTTAATGAGTAATCAATTGCCCTAGCAATTTTCTCTCCTACAACAGACCCCATAGATCCACCTATAAATGAGAAATCCATACAAGAGATAACCAAGTCATAACCATTTATTTTACCTACCCCAGATCGCACAGCATCTTTCAGCCCTGTTTTCTTTTGTGAAGCAGCTATTCTATCAGGATATTTTTTGGAATCTTTAAAATCTAATGGATCACCTGAGGTTAACCCTTCATCTAATTCTTTGAATTGATTGTCATCGAAGAGTATCTCAAAGTACTCCTTAGAACCTATCCTTACATGATAGTCATCTTCGGGGCAAACATATTGATTACTTCTTAGCTCTCTGATGTGTATGATTTTTCCACTAGGCGTTTTATACCACAGGCCATCTGGAGCTTCCTTTTTTTCTTTTGTGGGAGTACTAATACCCTTATCTTTTCTCTGAAACCAAGTCATGCTTTATTCTTTGTTTAAAAGAGGAAACAAAGATATTATATTTATTGAGATAGTCTACAAATAGGTGCATCTACATACTTATTTTATTTAACTCAGTCAGAATTAAAAGGAAAAAAATCTGGGTATCTGACCGATTCTAGATAACAAGTATGCCATCAATCTTTTAAAAAAAGATGAAATAGATTTGAAAAAATTCTTCAATCAAAGACTCATTTTAAACTGGAGTTCATGCTGTTTTAAAAGGCCTTTCATTTCTTAAGGGTACAAAAATTTCCCAAAAGAGTATCGTTATTTACTCATTATCAAGGAAGTCTTCTTAAGGGATTAGTGCTTTTTTTAGTCTCCATTATTTGTAATTCAGGCATTAAATCCGCAAGTGTTTTCCCAAAATGGGTCAAAATCTTTAGATACAAGGTAGAATCATATATTCTCAGATAAATCACTTTCAATCCATAGAGTGAATATCAATTGTAATGAAATTTATTAATAAACTTCCTACGAGATGATTTGAACCTGAACTTAAACCCGAATGATGCATTAGACTTTTAAGAGAAAATCATAAATGGCTGTTAGTTATGGTTTGCGTCAAATTTCTATTGCATCATTCGGGTTAAAAAAAATCTGCGGATTTAAGGTTATAATTAAGGGGGCAAACAATCTCACAAAAAAACGTAAACAAGAATGGCCTATTAGCGCTCTACCGTATCAATTTTCATTCATAATCAAAAACATCCTCTTAGAATCCATATGAACAAATTCTTGAATTTCACTTTAATCACTGTCACTTTACTGGGCATCCTCGTCTGGTATCTTTTGACGCATGTTGCTCCTTATATGATCATTTCACCCCAACGTTTAAGTGAGCCAATTGACCTCAATGATTATAGTCTTAACTGGGATCATGTTAAAATAACGACTAATGACTCTATCAAACTGCAGGGCTATCATGTAAAAGCAAAAGGAATTAAAAAAGCTACCATCATCCTTATTCACGGGATAGGCGGGTGCAAGGAGCACATGGTAGGCCTATCTGCTAATCTAAGTAAACAGGGCTATGAGTCTATTTTATTTGACTTGAGAGCGCACGGTAAAAGTGGTGGGCAATTTTGTACTTATGGCTTCTATGAAAAAGGAGATATCTCAAAAATTGTGGACTACGTCGAGGAAAAACAATTGGCAGGCCCTGACTCTATACCCATTGGGGTTTGGGGAAATTCATTAGGTGGCGCTGTTGCTCTTCAAACCTTGGCAATAGACCAGAGGATCCAATTTGGAATCATAGAAAGTACATTCACTGAATTAGATCAAATAGTTATCGATTATCAGAAACGATTTATGGGTGGATTTGGAATCAAAGCGCTGACTGATTATTCACTTGAACAAGCTGCCAAAATAGCTGCTTTTGATCCTGAAAAAGTTAAGCCTATTGAATCTGTTAAAAACATCAAACAACCTGTTTTGATTACCCATGGTAGTGCTGACCAAAACATATCAGTTGATTACGGCAAAGCACTTTATGAATCACTCGCTTCACCTGAAAAAGAATTGATTATTGTAGAAGGGGGCGAACATTGGGGGTTATTTGAAACTGGTGGCAAAGCCTATAAAGAGCGGCTTTTCAAATTCATTGAGAAACAAGTAATTCATAAACATTAAGCATTCAATGAGAGTTGATGATCTCAAAAAGTATCAAGAATTTGTGATGTGTTTTTGATAATCAGAGTTTATCACGGTATTATGATTGCTTTGTTGCCTTTTTACTCAAGTTTATCAACAAATAATTAGTAATTCATAATTACTTTGAAAGGCTCAAAAAAGTGAAATTCAGAAGGAGTTTTATCTATTCCTACTTTGTCACCTTACTAAAATACCCCAACCTGTTTCCAGGCCTTGCCACCTTGGCAGATTGTAAAGGTTGGCTGTGAAGACACAGCCAAAGGCATGAAGTATCTACTTTTGTCTAAGATGACAAAGTAGGACTATAAAAAACCAACTGTGATAATGTCTATTAGTTAACTTTCATATAGCACTATCAAAACCAAATTTAATACTCAAAACAATTCATTTCAGAAAGAATCATCTATTTTAGCAGAACTAAAAATGTTAGAGAATAAATGAAAAAAGTGTACCACTTATCTACTTGCAGTACTTGTCAACGCATTTTAAAGGAAGTAGGAGTCAATGATGAATTTACTCAGCAGGACATCAAAAATGAATCAATAACTGAAGAACAGTTAAGTGAAATGCACGTATTAGCTGGAAGTTACGAATCACTTTTTAGTAAAAAAGCAATGAAATATAGGTCTATGGGACTTAATGAAATGACCTTGAATGAAAGCGATTATAAAAAATACATATTAGAGGAATATACTTTCCTTAAACGGCCAGTCTTCCTAATTAATGATCGTATTTTTATTGGGAATTCAAAGAAAAATGTAGAGGCAATTAAAAAAGAGCTCTCTTAAAACCGTATATTGATTTATACCAGGTCTCAATTTACTCTATCCAAAAAAAACAGTAGGAAACTTCTTGCTATTTCTGAACATAGTGTGGAAACCCTACTTATTGAGATGTGTTGATAACATAATCCGTTAATCAATCCAATTTTCTATAACTTCTTTTCAAATTATGTTAACGTTCATTCCTTTTCACAGATAATTACCAAACAATCACCATCTTTTAATCCCTAAGGGATATTAATTCCCCTGGCCGGGCGCCCCGACTTGAGTCGATCATTAAATTATTGCCCATAGATACCCCGTACCCTTGGGTCGAGGTTGGTTCATTTTACCTAAGGTTGATTTAACCCGAATAATGCATTAGACTTTTAAGAGAAAATCATAAATGGCAGTTAGATAGCTGCTTAAATTCTAATTTGTCAGAAAAATGACATCTCTTTTAATTTTGCGCCCACAGGAAATATTGTATTTTATCATAAAACCATCAAAAATATTGTGTTAACTAATTAATAAGCATAATGTTTTAATTTTTAAAAAAATAAATACATCCGTAGTTATTAAAGCGAGAAAATTGAGGATATTTGTGAACACATTTTTATTGCTAACCTAAATAATCTTACTATGAATACAAGTATCAAGCGCCTTGGATTGGCGCTCGTTATTCTTTTCGCCTCTTTTGCTACTGCACTAGCTCAAACAGATTCGCAGAAAAGAGTAATCACCAATAATTACGACAAGAACAAGCTTTCATCATTACAAAAAGAATTCCAAAAAAGAGCCTTTGCAGATAAGCAAAAAGCCGTTCAAATGGCTAACGCAAATGGCTGGGAAGTATTCAAGGCTAATTCAGATGGTTCTTATGATGAATTAATTAGAGTAGCCTCAGACGGCAGTCCAGTATATTACACGATTTATAATGTAGCTGCGGCAAGGTCAACACGTGCCAACCACTTAAATACAGGTGGAAATCTTGGGTTAAATTTAGATGGTCAAAACATGACCGCCCACGTTTGGGACGGAGGACCAACAAGACTTACTCACCAAGAATTTGATGGACCCGGTGGAAATAACCGTGTGTCACACAATGACGGCAACACCGCTTTAAATGGCAATAGCTTTCATGCACAGCATGTAACAGGTACTATTCTAGCCTCTGGGGTAGATTCAAGGGCAAAAGGAATGGCCCCGCAAGCAAGAGCCAAAACCCATGTATGGGATAATGACTTAGCAGAAGCTGCAGCCGAAGCTTCAAACGGAATGTTGATATCCAATCATTCATATGGTTTTAGGGCGGATCAAGTACCTGACTGGTGGTTTGGTGCTTATATTGAGGATTCACGTGACTGGGATGATTTAATGTACAATTCTCCGTTTTATCTTATGGTAGTAGCGGCTGGTAATGATGGCAATAACAACAGTTCTAATGCCCAACCACTAAATGGAAATTCATCTTTTGATAAATTAACAGGTCATTCAACTGCTAAAAACAGTATGGTTGTTGCTAATGGACAAGATGCCAGCATAAACAATGACGGAACATTTAATAGTGTGAGTATTAATAGCAGCAGTAGTGAAGGGCCTACAGATGATTTAAGAATTAAGCCAGATATTACTGGTAATGGGACTAATTTGTTTTCTACTTATGACAACAGTGATGTCGCCTATAATTCAATCTCGGGTACTTCAATGGCCTCTCCTAATGTAAGTGGAACTTTGTTACTTCTTCAGCAGCATTATAATAATGTAAATGGTAACTTCATGAAAGCTGCCACCCTAAAAGGACTTGCACTTCATACTGCTGATGATGCAGGAATTAGTGGTCCTGATGCAATTTATGGTTGGGGCTTGCTGAATGGTAGAGCCGCTGGACAGGCAATTACACAAAATGGAGGTCAGTCTATCCTAAACGAACTGACACTTTCTTCAGGACAATCTTACACCATTACTGTGAACTCAGATGGAAGCAGTCCATTATTTGCTTCCATTTCATGGACAGACCTTGCAGGAACTATAAATCCTGGCACGGCAAATATTACAACACCTGTTTTAGTGAATGACCTTGATATCAGGGTTACACAAGGAGGAAGCACCTTTGAACCATATTTGTTGACTGGGTTAAATTCAAATACTAGAGGAAACAACGTGGTAGATCCTTTTGAAAGAGTAGATATTAATAATGCTAGTGGATCTTATACGATCACTGTTACACATAAAGGTACCTTAGCTACTGGAAGTCAAGATTTCTCGTTGATTGTAACAGGTCTTACAGGTGCAACTGTTGCTTGTAACGCAACTACACCAACAGGTTTAGGAGCATCAACAGTAGGCACCACTTCAGCTAGCTTGGGATGGAACAGTGTATCAGGCACTACTTATCAACTAAGGTATAGAGCAGCAGGAACTTCTAATTGGACTACCCTTGCTGCTTCAGGAACCTCTACAAACCTCTCTGGTTTAGCAGGAAACACACAATATGAAGCGCAAGTAAGAAGCATTTGTCCAGATGGTACTACTTCTTCCTATTCTTCTTCAACATCATTTACAACTGGATCTACAGTTTGTAGTGGAGGAATTTCTTCTTTCCCATACGCGGAGAGTTTTGAGAACACCTTGGGAATTTGGTCTCAGTCAAGTGCAGATGACATTAACTGGACGATTAACTCAGGAGGAACACCATCAAATAGTACAGGCCCTGCTGGTGCAAATGATGGAACTTATTACATCTATATGGAAGTGTCTGGGGACGGTACTGGTTTCCCTAACAAAAGAGCAATCTTAAATTCATCATGCATTGATTTAAGTGGACAATCAGCAGCTAGTATCACTTTCGATTATCAAATGACCGGAAACGCTGTTGGGTCAGTAGCTTTAGAAGTAAGTAGCGACAATGGAGGTTCTTGGACTAGTATTTGGAATGAGTCAGGAGATCAGGGGGCTAGTTGGAACAGTGCTAATATTAATTTGAATGCTTATGCGGGAAGCTCAATCATACTTAGGTTTAACGGTGTATCTGGAAATTCTTGGCAAGGTGATATTGCAATTGATAATTTAGCGATCACAAGTGGCTCTACTTCTCCTCCTCCTTCAGGATGTGTGAGTGGAATTAGCTCATTTCCTTATTCAGAAGGATTTGAGAATACTTTAGGTGCATGGACTAATGCAACTGGGGATGATTTAAATTGGGAGGCTGATGCAAGTGGCACTCCATCTAACAATACAGGACCTAGTAGCGCCACAGAAGGTACATATTATTTATTCGTGGAGGTTTCAGGAAATGGTACTGGTTTCCCATCTAAACAAGCAATTCTTAATTCTCCTTGTTTTGATTTGAGCGGACAAAATAGTGCTTTCTTCGGCTTCAAATATCACATGTTCGGTGCTGCTAATATGGGAAGTTTGACCGTAGAAGCAAGTGCTAATAACGGTTCTACCTGGACAAGCGTTTGGACAAGATCAGGAAATCAGGGTAATTCTTGGGAATCTGCTACTATTGATTTATCATCTTATGCAGGAGGTAGTGTTCAACTAAGGTTCAATACAATATCAGGAGATACATGGCAGGGAGACATTGCTATAGACGATATATCGTTAAGTGATTCATCTACACCTACTAGTATTTGTGATGGTGTAGAAGAGTTTGTAAGTGGTCAAACCTACAACACTGGAGATAGAGTTACTTTCGAAGGAGACCTTTATGAAAGAAATGGTTCAGATTGGACTAACTTAGGAAGTTGTTCTCAAACATCTATTAATGCTTATGCAATCACTAATGAAGCTTTTGGTGGCCCATTTGAAATTAGCATTTATCCAAATCCAGCGACAGGCAATGTACTTCAGGTAAATTCTTCTAGAGATAATGTTAATTTTAACATCATCAGCATGTCAGGAAGAGAAGTTCACAAAGGATCAATAGAAGGAAATCAAATAGACATAAGTAACATAGCAAATGGAGCATATTTGATACAGTTAATTTCTGATACTGATAGACATACAATTAAGTTTACCAAAAAATAAATTTCCAGCAAAGTGAAGTTAAAAAAGCTCAGGTTATTTAATTAACCTGAGCTTTTTTTATAGGATATGCAGCATAAATATCAGTGATAGTTAAATTTTAGACACAATAATTATCTTTCATTATTAACCTGCATTATTCATGACAAACCATGACCTTTCGTAGTAAGTAATTGATTTACTTAGTTTTATGATGAAAGGCTTAAAAATTGACATAGCCCAAATTTGAGGAATGTCAGTTTTACTCTACTGAATCGATTACGTTGATGGTCTACTATTTAGCTTTTCTAATAATTATTTCCTGAATTATTCGGGTTAAAAGATTGACAACTCCCCTCAAAGTCAGCTATCTCATTGGTTAATCCGCACACTAATCCTTTGTGCATATCTGTTTTACGGTTGAGACAAGTTTTGCAAAATTTTAAATGTTCTTCTCTTGTCATAGTTAATTAATGATAATATCTGATTTCCTAGGTAGATGCCTGCTGTAGAAAGTGGTGACATCATCCCAATCCCAGAAAAAAAGTCCAGTTACTACTCTTCTCAGGCTGTATGTTTGTAAAAGGGAGCATAAGCTTTCAAACCTGTAAATTAGAGATTAGTCAATATTTCTTTCCAGACTAGATAAAGCTTATGCAAAAGAAAGTTAAAACAATTAGTTTCAAAGGACCAAACATTGATGTGAGCATTGATGTACATTTGAAGAGTTGGACGATAACAATTATAGTTAGTGAAGTCATCTATAAATCCTTTTCACAAGACCCAAGTGCCAATTTACTGACTGCCTATTTACGTAGGAATTTTCCTGGGGGCAGTTATTTTTCAGTGTATGAAGCTGGTTTTTGTGGCTTTAGTGTACACCGCCAATTAGAGGAAAACCATATTGTTAACCTAGTGGTCAATCCTGCAGATGTTCCCACCACTGATAAGGAAAGGAAGCAAAAAGAGGACAAAAGGGACAGCCGAAAATTGGCAAAAGGTCTGAAAAGCGGGGAATTGACAGGGATTTATATCATGGGCAGGGAGCAGGAAGAATTAAGGGACCTGGTCAGGTATAGAAAAACAACAATGAAAGAGATCTTTAGGCACAAGAACAGGATTAAACCGTTGCTTTATTTAAAAGGGATTTCTATACCCCAAGAACTCAATACGGCTTCAAAATATTGGTCAAGCAGGTTTACCAATTGGCTAAAGGAACTAACCTTGGTTACTCAATATGGTAATATGGTCCTTGGGGAAACAATTGAGACCGCAGGGTTTTTAAGGGGCAAACTCTTAAAGGTAAACCGCCAATTGCGCTCATTGGAGAAAGATTCACAATATGCCGAAGACCTGGGATACTTGAGGGGCATACCAGGTGTCGGGCTTATTGTAGCGGTGACCTTCCTTTCTGAGCTGGTCTCTTCGACACATTCATCTGGGGAAAAGGAGATCTCTGGAAGCATAACAAAAAGGACCAATAGGGCCTTGTAGGTCGGCCATTGTGGAGTCAGCTTGGGTAGCCATCCGCTATGACCCCGCACTGACCTTAAAGTACAACCAACCCCGTAGCAGAATGGAACCCAATGAAGCAATTATAAGGATAGCAAAGAAAATGTTGAACAGGATAAGGTTTGTATTACTCAACCAACAGGAATATGTCCGCTCGGTTGTTGAATAAAGGAATAAGTGGATTGATAGATGAAAACCTTTCTGGTAAACAAGAGACTGTTATAATAACCCTGCAGCCCTTTATGGTGTCTGTTTAACTCAGGCTACAGCTCTTACCTATAAAAATTGAACACAGATATGCGGCTTAAATAATGTCCGTTGATAGAAGGGTGTTTTTATAGATCAATACCACAGCCAAGTGGGGCAACCAACGGCGATATTTTATACCGAAGGTGTCTTCTTTAAATATAATCGGGCTTCGAGCCCGACTATATTTAGCCAAGTGAAGAAAACCTACTGGCCCTATATTGC
>CALGOB010000194.1 GCA_937958005.1 uncultured Cyclobacteriaceae bacterium | reverse complement strand
ATAGCTGCTTAAATTCTGATTTGCCACGCAGACATAGTCTCCATTATGGTGAGTAGGAAATTAGGATTTAAGTGGCTAAATGACTGTTAGTTATGGTTTGCATCAAATTTCTATTGCATCATTCGGGTTAAATGTAACGGGGCATTTGGAATTATTCAAGTTTAATCTTACCAGAAACAACAAATTATTTAAAAGTTGATCAAAAAATAGTTTTTCTTTAAGCCTTAAAGACACAACATTCAAGATTGATTATTACAACATGACCATAACAGGCAAAATCATAGACATACAGAACCGAACGATTTATCCAGCAGTTATCAAAGTAGAAAATAAAAGGATTGTTGAGATTCAAAAAACTTCGGAACCAGTAGCTGATCAATACATATTGCCCGGCTTTGTAGATGCCCATGTACACATTGAAAGTTCTATGCTTGTTCCTACTGAATTTGCAAGATTGGCCGTAGTACACGGAACTGTTTCCACAGTTTCTGATCCTCACGAGATCGGCAATGTCTTAGGTGTTCCCGGAGTCGAGTTTATGATTGAAAATGGCAATCTCAGTCCCTTCAAATTTAATTTTGGCGCCCCTTCTTGTGTACCTGCCACCTCGTTTGAAACAGCAGGGGCCATCATAGACACAAAGGATGTTGCCTATCTTCTAAAAAAACCTGAGGTCAAATACCTTGCAGAAATGATGAACTGGCCCGGTGTGCTCCACCAAGATCCAGTAGTCATGGAAAAAATAGCCATAGCCAAAGAACTTGGCAAACCCGTAGATGGGCACGCTCCAGGGCTTATGGGCGAAGATGCAAAAAATTACATCACAGCTGGCATCAGTACAGATCATGAGTGCTTTACCGAAGAAGAAGCACTTGGAAAGCTAAAACATGGCATGAAAATTCTTATCAGAGAAGGCAGTGCTGCCAAAAATTTTGAAGCACTGGCTCCATTAATCAAAGAACATGCCGCCCATTTAATGTTTTGTTCAGATGATAAACACCCTGACAGTTTAGCAGAAGGGCACATCAATAGCCTCGTAAAAAGATCTTTGGCAAAAGGAAATGATCTCTATGACGTTTTACAAATTGCTTGCATAAATCCGGTAAACCATTATCAATTAGCAGTAGGTTTACTAAAAGAAGGAGATCCTGCCGATTTCATCACAATTGACAATACAGAAGATTTCAATATCCTTAGCACCTACATCAATGGAGAATTAGTTGCAGAAAATGGGGTTTCAAAACTAGCTTCTACTAAATGTGACCCCATTAATAATTTTCAAGTAAAACCAGTAGATGCCTCACAATTTAAAGTACTTAAAACAAAAGACACTATTCCTGTAATAGAAGTAATAGATGGCGAGTTAATCACCCGAAGATCTGATTTAATCCCCACTACCCAAGGAGAATTCAATGTTAGTGACACAGAAAGAAACCTGCTCAAAGTTACGGTAGTCAATAGATACAATGAGGCAAAACCAGCTATAGGCTTTATTAAAAATTTCGGCATTAAAACTGGGGCAATTGCCTCCTCTGTAGCACACGATTCACATAATATAATTGCAGTAGGTGTAGATGACGAATCCATAACATCTGCCATCAACTTATTAGTTGACCATAAAGGTGGGCTATCAGCAGTTAATAAAGGCGTAAAAATGAGTATTCCATTACCTATCGCAGGACTGATGAGTGATATCGACGGCTACCAGATGGCCCAAGATTACATTGCCATAGATGCCCTAGTAAAAGAAATGGGTTCACAATTAATTTCCCCCTACATGTCCCTTTCATTTATGGCTTTACTAGTGATTCCCTCTATAAAACTGAGTGATTTAGGTTTATTTGACGGCGATAAATTCGAGTTTATCCGATAAAATAAATTGCTTGACAAACTCTTTGATCCAAAACGAAAAATAAAAAGACAGGGTAACTACAATCAAAAAAAAATTAGGTTTTGCGTGTTTTAACTGGCTATGCGACCCAGACTATGCACTATATTTTTAATCTGTAAAAAAACAGAAAAAGGATGTCGTCCGGTGTGGAACGTTTCTATCCATAACGCAACTAACGAGTACAGCTATTACAACAAATTATAAAATGAACCAACCCCGACCCAGTGCCTCTGCTAAGAAAGCTACGGCCCTCGCAGAAGGGTACGGGGTATCTATGGGCAATAATTTAATGATCGACTCAAGAGTCGGGGCGCCCGGCCAGGGGAATTAATATCCCTTAGGGATTAAAATTTAAATGCCTTAGCCGTAAATGTAAAGCCAACATTTTGCTAACTCGTCCTATAAAAAGTAATTTTAGGTCAATGAATCAACCCCGACCCAACAGAGTATCAATGGGCAATAATTTAATGATCGACTCCGTGGAGAAGCTATCCTTGGTGACTGAAGCCTCAGACAAAGGACTTGGCGCTCGCGGAAATTTCGGGAGTGCCTACTAGGAAATTAATATCCCTTAAGGATTAAAATTAATAAGACTGTAAGGACAAAAGCCCAAGAAAGTAATATGAACAATCTCTCCAAAAAGATATTTTACCCAATAGTAAGTGTACTAAGCATTCTGATAGGGTTTTACCCAGCCACCTATTTCTTTTTAGAAAAAACTTTTGGGCTTCTGGGCACTAAACCACCGGAATTATTAGATAATCAAATTTGGAATACAAGCTTTTATGGCCATATTATTTTAGGTGGCCTAGCGTTATTAATTGGCTGGGTTCAGTTTAGTGAAAAGCTTAGGGTTAAAAATATTGCCCTTCACAGGAAAATTGGCAAGGTTTATATGATCTCTGTCTTAATCAGTGGAATTTGTGGAATTTATATTGGTTTCCATGCCACAGGAGGTTCATTTAGCGCGGCTGGTTTTATAAGCTTAGGAATTGTCTGGCTATACACTACTGTTCAAGGTTTTTTCTCAGCAAGAAAAGGAAATATTGCCAAACACCAACAAATGATGATCTACAGTTATGCGGCCTGTTTTGCTGCCGTTACACTCAGAATATGGCTTCCAATATTGGTTATCTCGATGGGGGACTTCATTGCTGCATACAAAGTAGTCGCTTGGCTTTGTTGGGTACCTAACCTGTTTGTAGCTTATTTATTAACCAGAAGGCAACAGGCAACTACCAGCTAGATCTCAAATAATTGTTCACTTTTTAGTTAAAACCTATTCTTGTTAAGAGGACATTGCCTGAAGGAACTAGTTTAAATCGACCAAAAGCCATTTTAACCCATCCCTAACCTACAAATTGATTTGTCATGGGTATTTTGCAATCACACAGACAATAAGGCTTGCAGAAGCGCTTAAAACACCCAATATCTAAAACCAGCTTGGAGCTTAGTCTTATCTGCCTTTGCAATAAGTTGACCGCTATTTAACTGTATTCTTTTCTTGAGTGAATTATTAACTAGATAAGTTTTTACAAGGCATCAGTTAAAGTTTGAGCAAGGATGTTGCATTGCTTATCACATTACTCAAACACAAACTAACATACGCCTTGGTTTGTGTCCTCACAAACCATTCCCAGTAACATGAATTTGATTGTAGAGAAAGAATCCTTAGACGTAATCAAGGATTGAAAAGCTTGAGCTCGAGCCTTACAAACTTCTCTCATTACTCAATCTCACACTAGAATGTGACTCTAAAAGCCTAAGCCTTATATCTCATCTAATTTAAACCATGCTCAGGCACGAGCATCTTTTGATCATGTGATGCGATAGAATACCTTTGCCCTATGAGTAACACATTTAAGGATCAAGAAGCCATTTTAAAAAAACTAGGAATTGTACAATTAAATGACATGCAAAAAGATGCCCACAAAAGTATCTTAAGCAATTCTGAAACTATTCTACTTTCCCCTACAGGAACTGGCAAAACGTTAGCATTTCTCTTACCCACCATCGCACAATTAGATGCTTCCATCCAGCAAGTACAAGTACTTATTTTAGTCCCATCAAGGGAACTTGCCATTCAGATAGAACAAGTGGTCAGAGAAATGGGAAGTGGCTTCAAAGCCAACGCCGTTTATGGCGGTCGATCAGGCTCCAAAGACAGGCTAGAACTGAAGCATCCTCCAGCCATTTTGATTGGAACACCTGGTAGAGTTGCCGATCACTTAAGAAGAGAAGTCATTGAAGTTAATCATATCAAAACATTGATTCTAGATGAGTTTGACAAATCACTGGAAGTAGGGTTTGAAAATGAAATGAAAGAAATCATTTCTTCGCTTACTGCTATTGAAAAAAAGGTGCTTACTTCTGCTACACAAAGGGTAGAGATCCCTTCATTTCTCTCCATTAAAAATCCCAATCCTTTAGATTATTTGGGGAACAACAAACCTCAATTAAACCTCAAAGTTGTTACATCCCCCACACCTGATAAGCTAGAGACTTTGGCAAGCCTCCTGAGCCATATCAAAGATGGCAATGGAATCATCTTTTGCAGCCTAAAAGATACCATCCAAACAGTAAGTGATTACCTCTATGAAACAGATATTGATCACGACTGTTTTTATGGTGGGCTAGACCAAGTAGACCGTGAACGTGCACTCTTAAAGTTCAGGAATGGAACCCATCGGATTTTAGTAGCAACCGACTTAGCTGCAAGAGGAATAGACGTCCCTGATTTAAGCTTCATTATTCACTTTCAATTACCTGTGAAAAAAGAAGAATTCATCCATAGAAATGGTCGAACTGCAAGAATGAAAAATGATGGTACCGCTTATGTGATGATATGGCAAAGAGAGGAACTTCCCAGCTTTGTAGAAGGAGCAGAATTGATGGAGGTAAAATCAGGCAAGAGATTCGTTAATAGTTCGTGGAAAACTTTATTCATTTCTGGTGGACGAAAAGACAAGATTTCAAAAGGGGACATTGCAGGATTATTCTTCAAGCAAGGACAGCTTTCCAAAAGTGAATTGGGCATCATTGAACTTAAACAAGATTGTGCTTTTGTATCCATCCCTTCCGAAAAATCAGCCCAGTTAATCAAGCTATTAAATAATACTAAACTTAAGAAAAAGAAGGTAAGGATCAGTTTATTAGATTAAAGTAAAACATTTACTAGATATGCATAAATAATTGATAATAAAATAAATAACTACCAGTATCGATATTTAAATTTACTCATTGCGAAATTTTCAATGAGTTTTTCGCCAAGGTAAATAAAGGCCATAGTGAAATACTAATTTTTTTAGCAGACCTATAATCAACATACAAAAGATTATTTGGTAACCAAATAATCTTTTGTGAAAAATCGCTTTGGTTTTAACTGTTATTTTACTCCATACCAGAATCAACCTTATTAAAATTATTGAATAAGTTACTTATTAATCTCCCACTTTAATAGCGTTCCAAAAACATAGTTTCAGACGAAAAACTCAATTAGCAAAGGAAGTCATAATTGCACAACCGTCTTTCAATTACTGATAGAGTTGATAGGAATCATTAGCTGTTTGACAAAACGATTACCTAACAAAACAACAGCTCAAACAGGTTGTTTTTTCTTGTTTTCAAACCACCTTCCCTACCTATAAATTCATTAATTTTTCGCAAAGAAAAATAGCCATTGAATCATGCTCCTTACAAAAAATTTCAATGGTATAAGAAGGCTCTTTTTTCTTGCTCTTCCCTCTATCAATTCCATTCGTTTAAAAGAGAGATTTCACAAAAACCTAAACAAAACAAGAGTCATTTTTCATTAGTTAATTTCTGAATAAAATAACTTAAAAAATCATCTCAATAACTACATTAACAGCAATGGATTTTTAAGTAATAATTCAAAAGAAAATCACCCTCTTAAAATCAATAAAAAAAGCGATGTGACCGACTTTTAAAATAAATAGCATGACCTAGAAAACAGCCATCTTTCTGAGCAAGACAACTCACTTCTTATAAGGCCTTAAATAAAGGCATCTAACCAGGAAGATGGTTAGGTTCAGAAAAGTGGATTCATCAATAACTGAATGACACCGGCTGTTTGAAAATGGTTCTTCTCAAATCGGCAATAAAGAATACAAATCAAAATTACAGTCAACCTCCACACCCTCTAATCTTTGCATAGTTTTTTTTTTAAATTTCAACTCCATGTAAATCGAAAGAGGACTGATGAATATCAAAGTATTCTTTTCAAAATACTGGCTCTAAATATAATTTCAAACCCGATCAAATATCAGCTCAAAAACCTTTTTAGAAACTTTTAGATTCGAAAATATGCACTTAAAATTCATCATCAAACAAAGTCTATGATCCAAGAATTAATTAGAGTTTGTGATAAGGTAGAGAAGTCATTTTTTCCAATACCCAAATAAGCACTCACCCTTTACATTCGCTTGAGACTCCTGATCTTTAATCTTCGTAAATCCATCAGCTATCAGCAAACTATTAATTATCAAAATAATCTAATTCACGAAATAGTTTAATACCCTTATTCCCTATTCTTTTAATTCCATCATAAATCAGACCAACTCTTTTTTTAGCTAGTGAAAGCTCTTTTCGTTTGTTGTAGATCAAGGCCAAATTGATCACTACGAAAGTCCCTTAAGAGAGAAAACTTATATACTTCCTTTATTGAGTCCACTCATCATCCTATCATAAAAATAGCTAAGAAGCAAAACCCAGCGTTTACAGCTTGTTTCACAATCAAAATGAACTAACTACCATATTGTCTTACAAGAATTAGTCTGATGGCGCTCTAAATACGTCTCCGTGGAATTTCTAACTACCGGTGCTTTTTCCTAAAAATCAAAGCTGGTTTTTCTCGGTCTTTTATGGCAAATCGGCCCCATCCTATTCATGGCTATTTATCATAAACAACATATTTTCCGTTCGCTCAAATTAGTCAAGCGTTCCTAATGAAGAGTTTGCTAATCTCTATATTATTTTGAAAATTACGAATGACCAATAGAAGAGATTTTCCCGATGGATAAAAACGAAAACAAAATAGCCTTGCTACTGGTAGACATACAGCAAGGCCTAGATGAATTGGAATTTTATGGGGGCAATAGGAATAACCCCAATGCCGAAGTCAATTGCAGAAAATTATTAGATTTTTTTAGAGAACATAAACTGCCATTTTTCTTTGTACAGCACTGTTCCACCAATCCCGCCTCTCCCCTATTTCCCAATAAAAAGGGTCATCAAATAAAAGAGATTGTTGCCCCGGCTACTGATGAAGTAGTTATTCAGAAAAATGTGAACAGCGCTTTTATTGGTACTCATTTACAAAATAAATTGGAACAGGCTGGAATCACCAATTTAATCATTGTAGGGCTTACCACAGAACACTGCATTTCCTCTACTGTAAGAATGTCAGCTAATTTAGGTTTTAGTACCACTGTTGTTTCTGATGCAACAGCTGCCTTTGATAAAATAGGGCCAGACGGCGTGAAGTATGAGGCTGAAATCATACATATGACTACTTTAGCAAGCTTACAACATGAATTTGCTATAGTAACTGATACCGGTTCTTTGATCAAAGAATTAGCACTAAAACATCCATAAATCATGAATCATACTAAAACAATCCTCCCGTTTATAGGCGCTAAAAACTTTGAATTATCAAAACAGTTTTACCTTGATTTTGGATTCAAAGAGTCGGTCATTTCACATGACATGTCTCGGTTTGACACCAACACTTGTGGATTTTACTTACAGGCTTACTATGTAAAAGATTGGGTAGACAATACCATGCTTTTTCTAGAAGTGGAGAATCTTGATAACTATTGGAAGGAATTGGAAGCTTTAGATTTACCTAGTAAATATGCAAAGGTTAGGCTTGTTCCTATAAAAACATTTGACTGGGGAAAAGAAGGGTTTATATACGACCCCTCTGGAATTCTTTGGCATATAGGAGAATTTAGCTCTTAAATAAAAGCTCCATAAAAACTGAGGGATCAAAATGATTGATTCTGATCCCCTAAAAGAAATACGGTGACGCTCATATCAAGTCTCTTTTATGAGTAAAAAGTAGATTCAAACCTGTCTCATCCTTCATTCAGAAATGATAATACCTTTCTTCCGATAACTGCACCTTGATTTTTCCTGATTTCAAGTAAGTTAAAACAAAGCCTTCGTCTTCTAATTTAGCAGCTGCCATTTCATAAACTTTTGATTGAATGACCTGCTGATCTGTCCTTATCAAACGCCAATAAGGAACAGAAGTGTTTTCAGACATTTGTTCTGCTATTTTCTTGATTCCATTTCCTGTCCTCATCGGGCAAGTGACATTTGTTCCAAAATCCATGGATAATTTATTACAGAGGCTTTCAATAGTTGCCGCTTTTCCTTTTGGGATCTTTTTTATTTCTTCTTCAATAACTTCTAGATTAGGATGTAACATGGTTCCCTTTCCATAGAATTTTTCCATTTTTACAGGAATATCCACTATTTTACTTTCGCTCATCATTGCAGTTATTTAAAATTATTTCAATTACTTTTCTATTTGATTAGACATGAAACAACCTAGCTGTGTGACACTTTTCTTAAAATTCTTCTGAAAAATCTAATCTGTTTTATGTTTCAGAAAATCTATTACCCATATGAACAGTTTAAAATCAATTTAAATTTTAGTTTCTTAACTTCAACAAAGGCTATTTGGCTAAGTGATGAAAATAGAAGTCAAGCAATATTCTTATAGGAAATTCAGCTTCATCAAATTATCCATATAATATAAGGGGCCCTCTAAAAACTCCCTGTTGCTTTTTGACCCGATCTTTTTCCCTGATAATACGTTATCAAAATACTCATTTACATCCTCTAAACTCCGTTTTTGATGCCTTGCCTCAGAAAAAAAGCTCTTAGTCAAAATTTCAAATCGAGTTTTAGAGGTCCCCATAAGTTTAAATAACTGAGACAAGTTTGAAGATTAAAGAATTGTTTTTCTAATAGTTAAGATCGTTTAAACTGAACATTAGTATTTACTTTTTAATATAGTGTGGGTTTCAGAATGAGCATAGAGTGGTTTCTCCACAGATTTCTTGCTTGATCCAGACGTTTCAGATTTATTGGGATCAAGCAATAAACCTGTGGAATAGGGGAAATCTTTAAATCTATCCAACCCATAAAAAATAACATTTAAAATTTTAAGCATTTAATAATCAAATACTTGACTTGATGTTTGCTAAAGAAGTTTGAATTTGAGAGCGAGCTTAGAGGAGCTTCCCCACAGATTTATTGCTTGATCCATTTATTGCATGATCCCTATACAATGCAGGAAATATATGAGCTCACAAAAAAAGGGGCTATCTACATAAAGTAGATAACCCCATAGCTGGTATGAAAAGGCGGTTCATATTATCTTTAACTCGAAACAGGATTAGAATGTTTATAAAAAGGCTTCCCAAACTTTTTCAGGAAACCTTTTCCCGATCCGAGTAATTATTTCTTTTTGTTACACTAAGGTCAATAAATTCTCTATCAATTTTGACATAAAACGCTCAATGGTTGGCTTTTAGGGACAAACTGCAACTTATTACATACCAACTGAAGATGATCTTATAGATAAGAATCGACTTACTCAACTAACTTCAATTGTCCATCTGAAAGTCCATGTATAGAAATTAAGCAGGAGTATCAATTAGTTTCCGTTTCCAAATTGATCATGATTTTATGACAGTCCCAATTTGATCCAATAAGTCAAATCCTCGCCCATGTCGTGGCCGTCTGAAGTAATGACAGTATATCCTTCCATAGGACGTCCTGTAAAGTCCATAGGTAAACACTCTTCCTTAAGAATTTCTTTTTGGTAGTTTTCTGCTCCCACCCTTAGTGTAATCAAGCTATCTTCATATCTTTTATCTATGTGTGTACCACAGCACATTTTTTCATTCACCATAAACATCAAGCTTCTCATCATTTTCTTTGTGAAAAATGGCGCTTTACTTTCTTACATGATGCATGTAATTCGCTCTCCAAGGTATTCATCAAAAGGCATAAGCTTATTTATTTAGCATGTGTTTTTATTGGTGAAATACTAGTTTTACCAATAGTAATAAAGAGTCTCAACAAACTACGTTTGATCATGTTTTATAATGATAAAAGCTTACAATAGTTACTCTATTAATATTCACCCCCTGCATTAAGTCCTTACCTTTTCAGGCATTGACAAAGGCTTTCTTAAACCACTAATCTTTTAAGAAAGAGTCCTTTTTTGCCATTCCCATGCAGAGCTCATCATTTCTTCAAGGCCTAATTCTGCTTTCCAGCCCAGTACGTCATTCGCAAATTTTGTATTTGCATAGATCCGCTCTATGTCACCCGGCCTTCTATCTGCTAAAGTATATTTGACCGAGACACCAGTAGATTTTTCAAAAGCATCAATTACCTGTTTTACAGAGTAACCATTCCCTGTTCCCAAATTAAAGAATTCATAGCCCTGATTTTGCTTTTTATTCAAGAGTCTATTAACAGTAATTACATGAGCTTTTGCCAGATCTACCACATGAATGTAGTCACGTACTGCTGTACCATCAGGTGTGTCATAATCAGTCCCAAATACCTTCAAACTATCCCGAAGGCCAGCTACTGTCTGGGTAATAAAGGGCACCAAATTATTGGGTGTCCCTGTAGGAAGTTCCCCTATCAAACCTGATGGATGAGCTCCTACCGGATTAAAATACCTCAATGCCGTGAGTCGATATTGCTGGTTAGCCTGTGCTACATCTCTCAGTATTTCTTCACAGATCTGCTTCGTATTTCCATAGGGGCTTTGTGCCGGTTTAAAAGGCGTTCGTTCACTAACAGGTAATTCATCTGGCTGCCCATACACTGTACAACTTGAGGAAAACACCAAATTATTAATTTGATGGCTTTGCATACAGTCCATCAAGTTTAGTAAAGAGGTGATATTGTTTCTATAATACAGCAATGGTTTTATTACCGATTCTCCTACCGCCTTGCTAGCAGCAAAATGAATGATTCCTTTGATGTCTGATTCCTTTTTGAAGAAATCGTTCAACCTAGCCTGATCACATAAATCAAATTGATAAAACTGAGGCCTAGTTCCTACGATTTTTTCAATATGATCCAGTATATCAACACTAGAATTAGACAGGTCATCAATTATGACTACTTCAAAACCTTCATTTATCAGCTCAACCACTGTATGTGAACCAATATAACCTGTACCACCAGTAACTAAAATTTTCTCACCCATACAAGATCAATCATTAAATATGCCCCAATTTTAGGCAAAATATACCTCTTTTAACAAAAGAATCATTATTGATTTTAATCGTGATTATATGATAGGAATTAATTAGGGTCTCCCTGAATTAAAAAAAATGACAAAAACCCTTGTTTAAAGTGTTTTGAAGTACACTTATCCTTTTATATATAAATTCAATACCTCGGTTTTTAAGGATTCTAGCAAAAAGTGAGGTATTGGTGTTTTTT
>CALGOB010000193.1 GCA_937958005.1 uncultured Cyclobacteriaceae bacterium | reverse complement strand
CAATAAGGAAAGCCAACGGGCCAATTAACCAATCGGTCATCAGCTCAATGGCTATTAATTGCCATAGGGTTAACCGAACCTGGTCGATAAAGGATGCTCAACTTATAGCCAGTGCAAATATTAGCGAAATTATTTGCCAATCAAGAACTTAACAGCCCTGCGGTGAGGACACAGATTGAGGCGTCTTAGACTTAGGTGACAAAGTAGGAATAATTGAATAATACCAATTTATGTTTATGGGAGCGTATAAGATATTTTAGTGAATTTAATTTTGACAAAGCGGCTCTCCGCTGGGACAAAAAAAAGGTGAGCACAGCATCGCTATGGTGAGTGTTTTTAACGCATGGTAAATAATGAACCAACCTCGACTCAGTGCCTCCACAAAGAAGCTTCAGCACACGCGGTAAAGTCGTGGGACCCGAGCAGGGGAATTAATATCCCTTAGGGATTAAATTTGCTGAAAGATAGGCACTCTAATAAATCTAATTTGGTATCACACTCTTGAATGATCTCCAAGGTTTAGGGGGGCATTGATTCAAAAAAGGGGGGCATTAGTTCAATACCTAGCACATTTGTCTTCCTAACGTATCAGCAAGAAGTGTTTTTCGTATTTTAGCAGACAATAAAACAACATTTAACTTTAATATCAATATGCAAACCCGGGAATTTGGAAAAACAAAATGGCAAGTTAGCGAAATAGGCTACGGTATGTGGGGAATGGGAGGATGGACTGAGTCAGACGATATACAGTCGGCCAATTCCCTAGATCTTGCAGTAGAACAAGGGGTTAATTTTTTTGATACTGCGTGGGGATACGGAGAAGGGCACAGTGAAAAGCTTCTTGGCGAGCTAGTCAAAAGACATGCTAATAAAAAGCTGTTTACAGCCAGTAAAATACCGCCTATGAACTTTAAGTGGCCGGCAAAACCTGAATATACATTGATAGAGTCTTATCCTACAGCTCATATCATAGAGTACACGGAAAAAACACTCAAAAACCTAGGTATGGAACAAATTGACTTAATGCAATTTCACACTTGGGATGATGGCTGGTCTGATCAAGATGAATGGCAAAGAGCAATAGAGGAGTTAAAGCAATCTGGTAAAATAGCTGCTATGGGAATCAGCATCAATAGGTGGGAGCCTGAAAATGGGATCAAAGCATTAAAAACAGGAGCAATAGACGCGGTGCAAGTCATTTATAATATTTTTGATCAAAACCCAGAAGATTCACTTTTTCCTGTTTGCGATGAATTAGATATCGCTGTAATTGCTAGAGTGCCATTTGATGAAGGTACATTAACCGGAAATATTACACGTGAGACTACTTTTCCCGATGGGGACTGGCGTGGAACCTATTTTGTTCCAGAGAATTTAAATGCAAGTGCAGATAAAGCGGATTTGTTAAGGCCTGTAGTTCCAGAAAGCATGTCAATGGCTGAAATGGCACTTCGATTTATTACCATGAATAAAACAGTAAGTACCATGATCCCTGGTATGCGCAAAAAAAGAAATGTATTGGCGAACACCGCCATCAGTGATGGTAAGGGTTTGGAAAAAAGCCTTTTTGAAGAATTAAGAAAGCATAGGTGGGATAGAAAACCAACTAGTTGGTCACAGTAATAAATGATATTTCGTTCATTATTTAATCCCTAAGGGATATTAATTCCCCGACTCTTGAGTCGATCATTAAATTATTGCCCATAGATACCCCGTACCCTTGGGTCGGGGTTGGTTCATTAACAAAACATTCCCAAATGAAATATATTAAAGTCTTATCATTTATAGTGATTAGTCTGTTCTTTTATGCATGCGATCAAACTAAAGAACAAACCGCTTTATCAAAGGTACAGCCACCCAATTTTGATGTGGACATTAATCAGATAATTGGTCGCCTAACACTGGAAGAAAAAGTTGGACAGATGACCAATTTGACTCTAGCAACTATTGCTGATGAAGGGACAGATAGAAAACTGACATTGGATCCTGAAAAAATGGAAGAGGTATTTTTAAAATACCATGTAGGGTCTATTCAAAATGTAATTTCCGGTGCCTATGAAATAGATCAATGGCATACTTTAATACAGCAATTACAGGATTATACGTTAACTAAAACCAACCATAAAATTCCTTTTCTTTACTGTATTGATGCTGTTCATGGTGCTAACTATATTTTAGGTGGTACCCAGTTTCCTCATAATTTAGCACTAGGGGCTACTAGAAACAAAAAACTTGTAAAAGCAGCTGCTGCAGTAACCGCGGCCGAAACCCGTGCTGCAGGTATTCGATATAATTTCAGTCCCGTATTAGATGCTGGTCGTAACCAATTGTGGTCTCGATTAGGTGAGACTTTTGGGGAAGATACTTATATAGTCAAAGAACTTGGAAAGGCATCTATTGAAGGTTTTGAAGGAAACTCTTTAATTAACTCACCTACAGTTGCCTCTACTATGAAGCACTTTGTGGGTTATTCAGATCCAAAAAATGGAAAAGATAGAGCTCCAGCTTACATTCCTGAAATTGTACTGCGTGAATACTATCTACCTCAATTTCAAGAAGCAATAAAGATTGGCTCTAAAACACTAATGGTGAATTCTGGCGAATTAAATGGAGTTCCTTTACATGCCAATAAGTACCTATTAACTGATGTGCTGAGAGGTGAACTTGGTTTTAAGGGTATGATTATTTCAGATTGGCAGGATATTTTAAAAATGCATGAGCGTCATCAGGTTGCTTCCAGTCATAAAGAGGCTGTTTACTTAGCCATCAATGCAGGAATAGATATGGTGATCGTTCCTTATACTTTCGATTTTACTGAAGACTTAATTGAATTGGTTAAAGAGGGAAGGATTTCTGAAGATAGAATCAATGAGTCAGTAGGTAGAATCCTAACACTTAAAAAGCAAGTGGGTTTGTTTGAAAACCCAAATGTAGAAGAAGAATTGAAACCATACTTTAGAAAACCAGAATATCAAGAAACAGCCTTACAAGCAGCTCGCGAATCGTTGGTTCTATTAAAGAATGAAGGTGATGTTCTTCCGCTTAAAAAGGGGAAAAAAGTGTTACTCACAGGGCCAACAGCCAAACATGCTTCTGCCTTACATGGTGCTTGGTCATATACTTGGCAAGGTTACAAAGAAGCACTATATCCAGACAGTATAAAGAGTGTCAAAGCCGCTTTTTCAGGTGCCAGTTATGTAAAGTCTCTTGAGTTTGACAAGCCAAAAGGAAGTTATAGAAAATTATTAGCGAGTGCTAAAAACCATGAAGTGATCGTTTTGTGCCTTGGTGAAAAATCTTATGCAGAAACTCCTGGGAATATTCCTGACCTAGCTTTTCCAGAAGATCAGGTCGACTTAGTAAAGCAATTAGCAAAAACTGGCAAACCTATTGTCTTGGTTTTATTAGAAGGACGCCCAAGGATCATACGAGATATAGAACCTTTTGTAGATGCTATTTTGGTAGGTTTTTGGCCCGGGTCAAAGGGTGCCGAAGCAATACACGAAGTAATTTATGGCGACTATAACCCTTCTGGTAAATTACCAATAACCTACCCAAGGTATAGTGGAACTTTACTCACATATGATCACAAACGTTTAGATGAAGCTATTGAAAAAGATGATCCATACGACTACTCTTATGAATTTAATCCACAGTTTAAATTTGGAGATGGTTTATCTTATACAACCTTTCAATACAGCCAACTTACTACCAGTGCTGATACTGTTGTAAACGACTTAAAAATAAGTATAACAGTAAAAAATACTGGTCAAAAAGATGGACAAGAAGCAATAGAGCTATATACCAGAGATTGGTACGCATCTGTTACACCAAGCGTGAAAAGGCTAAGAAGGTTTGAGAAGATTTTTCTAAAAGCTGGTGAAGAAAAAACAATCGATTTTATCCTCAATAAAAAAGATGTATCCTTTATTGATCCAAGCTACAAAGTTATTTTTGAGCCTGGTAATTTTGATATCTTGATAGGAAGTGAAAAGAAAGTTATTTACTGGAAATAGATCTTTACAAAACTTAATCAAGAACCTCGGAGCAAGCTCACGAGGTATGAGATGGAAGCAAAAGTCAGTTTACGAAGCAAGCTTCCAGGCATTAAACCTCACAATGTGAGTAAAAAAGGCTACTTATTGATGGTAAGTAGCCTTTTTAATCCCTAAGGGATATTAATTC
>CALGOB010000192.1 GCA_937958005.1 uncultured Cyclobacteriaceae bacterium | reverse complement strand
CGTTTTACTATCCAAAATTTCTACTTTAAGATCTTCATATAGGAGGGCTGGCCTGTCAAAAACCCCGGCAGAGGGTTGTTTTTGACTAGATTTTTTTGGTTCCGTTTTTTCATCATGGAAAAAATGAACAAAGCCCCTAATTTTAGGAATGCCCAATTCTAGAGGGGTGTTTTTCAGGATCAGAAAAAACCCTCTTTATTTGATCTATAAGTGTCTTTTTGTTCATTTTCAGATTTAATTGGATACTAGTATTTTTAAATAAGAATTAAAGTAGTGGTTTTTTATTTGATAATTTAAAATATAGCGGCCATCAAATAAAACATCCAATCGTTTTTTAATGCTTTGATATCCTATGCCCCGCACTTCATAAGACTCTGAGGTAGCCACCTTGTTACTTGTGCTTAGTTCAATAAATTCCTCAGTAATAGATATATTTATTTTTGCAGGATTTAAAGGGTCATTTGTAAGTCCATGTTTAAATACATTTTCCACAAAATGAATAAGCATCATGGTAGGTATTTTTTGATTTAAGACTGTTCCATCTATATGGAAATCCAAGTAGAGATTATTCTCAAAACGTTTTTTATAAAAGTAGATATAATCTTTTATGAACGTAATGTCATTCGTCAGAGGGATGAAATCTTGCTGGGCTTCGTAAGTCACAAACCTTAGTAAAGCAGAAAGTCTATGGATGTCTTTCGCTGTTTTGGGCTGCTTTTCTAAGAGTTCTACATAAAAACTGTTTAATGTATTGAATAAAAAATGAGGGCTGATTTGGGATTTTACAATACTTAGTTCTGCTTTTTTATTTTCTAATTGCAGTTTCAGCACTTTCTCTTTATTCTCTATAAACAAAAAGAAAAGATACAAAGCTGTACTGGATAAAACTGCCCTCGTGGAGTAATATGTGTTGTCATAAACATAAAAACTTATGACCCTTTTAGTCTCGCCGTAATTGTGGTTATCCACAATGTGGAATATGACAATCTCATCTAATAAATAACGAATCCCTGCAAATAAGAATAACAGAAGGAATAACCCAATTAAAAACTGCGAAACTTTCTTTTTTTCCAAGGTGGATGGGCATAAAACCCAGAAATTCAGAATGTAAATAATAAGTAGCGAGGTAAATATGGATAGGGTTAGTAGTAAATCATGTAAATGGAAGTCTTGGATGATCTCTAGCTTACCATTTCGCACGTAATCCCCAAAAAAATAGGTAAATAGAAAAATGAGTAATATCAATAAATGATAAAACCATTTATGCCTAATTCTAATCATTCATCTAAAATAGTGATTTTAAAATAGGATAATGATAGAAACTTTTGAAAATCGGATTTCTTTATATCAACGCCTAATTCTATACAATGAAAAAGATGATGTAATCTGCAGGAGAGTTGATAAGCTAGAATAGCCTCTATGTCTTAAGTTGGTTTTTAAGGCTTAAAAAGGGGGTACTTTTAATCAAACTTAAAAATAAGCTTATGAAGTATTTATGTTTTTTAGCCGTTTTAATCAGCTGTATAAACACGGCGAATTCTCAAGAAAAATTCCTATCTGAAGAGGATTTTCAGAGAATCAGTGATCCCGATATTTTTATTGGAAATCATAAGGCAAAGGTGATGATGCTGGGTGTATTTCACTTTGCTAACCCTGGTCTAGATTCTTATAAAGTAAAATATGAGTTAGATATTTTTTCAAAAAAGCGACAAACAGAAATAAAGAATCTGCTCAAGAAAATTGAAGAATTTAAGCCTACAAAAATATTGTTTGAAGGGAATCGCGTGGTTAATGACAGTGCCTACAATGTGATTTATAAAAGATACCTTAAAGATGAGTCAGTTATCGCCAATAGAATTGATGAGAGATATCAATTAGGGTTTCGTATGGCAAAAAGAATGGGTCACAAAAAAATCTATGCTTCAGATGCTCGAGCAGACTGGTTTGGGGCGGAGTTAGATTGGGATAATTATGATGATGTTGCCTATTTGAAATCAAAAAAACAATATGAAAAATCTATTAGGTATGAAAAACAATATGATCTGATCAATGAGTACGATGACTATATAAAAACTGTTTCTACACTTACTGATTATTTTATAGCTATGAATGACCCAAAGGCTTCTTTAAAATCTCATCAGCAATACTTAACAGGGACTATTCTGGAAGGGGCTGGGGATAATTATGTAGGGGCAGATGCAGTAGGAAAATGGTACCGTAGAAACCTCCGTGTTTTTTCGAATACCTATGATCTAACAGACTTCTCAAAAGAGGAACGGATATTGATGATTTATGGTGCCGGGCATATTTGGCAATTAAGGCAATTCTTTATGGACTCTCCTGATTATGAATACGTGGAGGTGAATGACTATTTAAAGAAATAGAGGAGTTTAATGTATGGTATGATGAAAAATAGAGTATTGATTTTCCTACTTGCCTGCTCAAATTTTTTTGTGGCTAGTGCGCAAGAAATGACATTGCTAGATAGTCTTATAAAAACTAATAAATACGATTTTACTTTCAACGGAAACCAGTTTAAAGGAGATGGAATGGACTACATTCTCTCACAAAGTGAGAATGCTCAATTTGTAGGAATAGCTGAAAACCATAATGTAAAAGAGATTCCATTATTCACCTCTTTTTTGTTTGATCAATTAGCAGAGAATTACCAATTTAACTACTTGGCGTTAGAGCAAGATCCCGTTATGATGCAGTTGTTATCACAAAGGAAATATGAGGCTGTTGAAATGGCCAAAAAGTATCCTCATGGATTTACCTTTATTTCAGACCAAGAACTTGGCTTAATAGCCCATGTAATTACTCGTTCGGATAAAATTAATAGCGTTTGGGGGTGTGATCAATCATTTGGGGCCAGTCATGCCTTAAATGAAATTGTGCTGGGTCTAAGAAAACAGAAAATGAATACGGAGGGTCTCGATCAGTTATTGAAATCGGTATATGAAAAAGAATTAAAGCGAGACCTAGGAAAGGGAATTCATTATCTTTCAGAAATAGATGAGCCGAAGGAGTTTTTAAGTGTTAAGGAGATAATTGATCAAAAACATTCTGAAGATTTGTCTTTTTATATTGAGTCATTGATAAAATCTGATAGTATCTATAGTCATATAGTTAATGAAGAATTCTTTGAAGGAAGATCTATGAGAGAAAATTATATGAAGTCGCGGTTTATTGAAGAATATAAAAAAGCATTGACTAATGATCCATTACCTAAAGTGCTGCTTAAATTTGGGCATTTTCACTTAATGGACGGGTTTAACAGAGGGACTTTGGTTACTAATGTGGGAAATTTGACCAAGCATATTGCTCAGTATAATGGAAAAGAATCTTTGCTTATTAATACTCAAGTTTATAGAAATGATCAGTCGGAATGGGATTATTTTGAAGATTCATACCCGAATTTTGCGAAGCACGCAGAGGTAAATTCCTATACTTTGTTTGACCTAAGGCCTTTACGAGCTTCTTTTTACAATGGATTGTTACAAGATTTAGTGGCTGATAAGGCTAGAAGAAGCTTTACACAATTGATATTTTCTTTTGACTTGCTGATAGCGGTAGGAAATGGGGGAGATGCTACATGGGAGGTTACTGGTGTTGATTATTAGGAATTAGGAAATGTCTAACTTAGGAGGAAGTTACCTCTGTGCCTCTGCAGTAAGACGATTAAGGAAAGTTTAAGTGAAAAGTTAAATATTCTTTTTTAGATATGGGTTAAGTCGTGGTAAATGGTTAGGAAAATCACGGAACTAAGTTCCGCACCATGGTCGGTTGTTTTCTCTAATCTAAGTACAGAGGTAAGTTCTTAATCTATTTCTTAGCTGATCATTCTGACAGATATACCAGCCATGCTTTACTCAATAGCCCCGATAGAAACGGCAGCCCGGAACGTAGTGAGGACTATAGTGGATAGCGGGAACAGGCCATGGTAGTAATTCCTCGCTTTCTTGCTTCAAATGAAGGCTTTTTTAAGAAACTTTAGGCAAGAAAACTTCCGCCATCATACACCTGGCGGAGCCTCCCCCCAGTTTTTCGATAGTGCCTAGTTCACTATGTACCAACTGACAATGTTTACTTAGTCTATTGAACTGACTGCTGGATAAAGACTGATAAGCTGATGATGACATGACCAAAAGATTCTCATTTTGCTTGTTTTTTAATTCTAACATATTCCCAGCAAATTGACTCACTTGTCCTTCAGTTATTTCTATGATTTCTTTATTTGTTTCTTTTAGTCTTTTGATTACGTTGTTTCTCTCATCTTGATTGTCGATACTTTCTAAACAGATTACCGAAAAGGTAGAACCGAGACACATCATTACATTGGTATGATAAATTGCCAGTCGTTGATTATTTACTGTTTGTAAGGCCCTAAAGACTACCGTTTCAAAACCATGCTGATCGGCGTAATTTTCGAGAGCTTCTACATGCATTCTTTCGCTAATAGCAGCATATATTATTTTGTTTTCTCGATCTAAAATAAGGCTTCCTGTTCCCTCCAGAAAAATATCCCTTTCTTCCAAATAAGAGTAGTCAGTGATAGAGGTGACCTGTAGTCCTTTTTGTTTTAATATTTCAAATAGATCCTTTCTTTTTTCAGCTCTTCTATTATGAGCAAACATAGGATAAATAATCACAGATCCATCTTGGTGGAAGGATATCCAATTGTTTGGAAATATGGAGTCAGGGGTAGGGGGGTGCAAAGTGTCATTCACTATAGTTGTTTCTACGCCATGATCCGTTAGGACTTTAACAAAATTGTCAAACTCTTTTAAAGCACTATTTTGAATCTGTTCAGCGTCTATATCTCTTGGTGCTTGCTGGTAAAAGTTGTTTTTGGCTGTTTCCTCATTAAACCTGAATTGTACTGGCCTAATCATCAAAATATGATTGGTGGTTTGCTTGAGCATTTCTAGTCAAATATATTTTTTCTTCTATTTATGGGCATTGTCGTACATCTAAAGAGGCCACCCATTTTTGAGGTCTCTTGGTACGAAATTTCTTCTACTGTAAAATTATTCTTTCGTAGCCATTTGTTTAGCCTTACAAACTTTTTTTCAGAAACAATCACTTGTGGATTAATAGAAAATATATTGGATGTCATTGCATCCATCTTTTCTTGGTCAATCATAAAACAGTTCTCCTCTCCAAAGAAAGAGAGTAAAAAATCAACATCCTTTTTATTTTTAAATCCTCGGCGGTCAATTATGGCTTTGCCGTTACCTATCGGCTGAAAACAACAGTCTAAGTGCAGAGAATTTATGGATAGGTTCACATCAGATTTATTCAATTCAAAAGGGTGGATTTCCCAGTCTTTGAAATTTTTTGAGAGAAATTCAATACCTGCTTGATTTGTCCTAGCCGCCTTATATTGTTCAAAATCTTCAGTTTTTGAGTAGCCAACGAATAGCTTTCCTTTACAGGGAATTACATCTCCACCTTCTATACGCGTACCTAGGGGAGCATGGGTTACCTTGGAAGAGGGAAATTGGTCAATTAGATATTTGATGCCATTTATTTCAAGGCTTCTGTCACTTAATACATTTGGGATGATGAAACGATCTTCTAAAGCAATACCTATATCTCTCGCAAATACTTGGTTAAGGCCTTTAATACTTTCAGGCCTGTATACTTGCACCTCATACTTTTGAAAGATTTTTCTGAAATCTTCTAATTCAGCAATGATGTCTTCTTGCTGGGGGTAGGTGTCATTGAGAATATGCTTTTTTGATTTAGGATCAATCGCATTTTCTGGAGTTGGCTTTTTCCCTATACATTCCCCAGTTCCTAAAACAACAGTTTCTAGTGGGGAGACTTCATCATATATATTTATGTCAATCATTTACCAACGTTTCATAAAAGAGAGAGCAAAATTAATTATAAGTTGGTGAAATGGAGTATAAAATTCTTTAAATTGACTTGGATGTATTATTTTAATTTAGTTTTAAGGAACTGCATAAAATATAATTCTATTTTGTTGTCATTCACAAAATTAGATGTATAAAACTATTATTTTGTTTTTAATCCTCAATGTTTTTTATTAATCTCGTTTTTTGAAGATAATTAAAGTTCTTTTTTTTGCGTATTTTACATTCTGTGATCCAATGCTTGTTATTGTTGAAGAATTCAGAAGGGTGTTAAGGTTATTTCCTTTAGGTAAATACTGTATCAGGAACAAGGATCCAAGGCTTGCTATGGGGTGAGTCTCCCTTTGATTTAACCCATCAAAGAGGCAACAAAAGTATTCTTAGTACGGATCATTAGAAAAAATTGATGCTTTTTACTAGACCTTATCACGGTTGGTTTTTGTACAGATAAAACTCCTTCTAAATTTCATTTTTCTGAGCCTGTCAAAGTAATTATGAATTTATAATTACTAATTATTTGTTGATAAACTTGAGCAAAAAGGTAATAAAGCAACTATGCTCATTCACCGTGATGAACTCTACTTTTCAGTACATTTATTTTTCATTTTTATATTATCCAGCACCTTCCATATATTGCTATCAAACTGCTTCGGGGAAAATTTAAATAAGAGGTGATACTTTTTGGATTCTGAACAGTAGGAGTTAGTAACTTTGATATTTAATGTTTGCATATCTTTTAGGAAGAAAGCATCATAAAATCTAATTTTTCCCAAAAACTGATCGTTACCACTTTGTTGGAATATGGTAAGTGATTTTGGTACTTGATCCTTTTCTAGCCCACTTCCAGCTGCAATCATTTGCATTAGCCCATCAAAGTAAGTTGCGATATCTTTTTCTAACTTTTCTGGATTGATCATTGGGTTTTGATCCAATTGCCATACATACGCGTATGTCCAAAATTCTTCACTGTCTTTTTTTGACCATCCGTTGGAAAAACGGACATCTCCTATTCCTTGGTAGTCTAGCGATGGGGCAAATGCCAAAGGAAATTTGATGATTTCATTACGCCAAGCAGGTGGAGCAGAAAGCAGATCAATGTTTTCCTGGTTATATAAATTTGAGCTCATGATTAAGCTAAGTATAAATGGGATTAAACTTCCTATTATTCTATTCATATCTAAATTTTTTGAACCTATCTCAAAATCAATTTTATAGAAAATTATTATTGAATGATAGCTGTTTAAGATGAAGCCTCTGACTCTTTCATGAGCACACTTTTCAGTTGAAGCATTAATTTGATCGCTTGACCGAATCTCAACGATGCATCATACTCATAAAACTGCAGGGTTCATTCCGTTAGGCCAATTCTTCTTTTAAGAATTTGGCAGTATATCCTAAGTTCTTTTTAACGACCAGTTCTGGAGTTCCTTCAGCTATTATTTCACCACCTCTATCCCCACCTTCGGGTCCAATGTCTATGATATGGTCAGAAACTTTAATTACATCTAGGTTATGCTCAATAATGAGTACTGAGTTTCCTTTGTCAACTAGTTTTTCAAGAACAATTAATAAATGTTCTATATCTCTAAAATGCAAGCCAGTAGTAGGCTCATCTAAAATATAGAGTGTTTTTCCCGTATCTTTTTTAGAGAGCTCTGTAGCTAGTTTCACGCGCTGTGCTTCTCCTCCAGAAAGTGTGGTGGCATGCTGGCCTAAAGAAATGTAACCAAGTCCCACTTGATTGAGTGTTTGTATCTTTCTCAAGATCTTAGGTTGATGTTCAAAGAATTCTACTGCTTGTTCTACTGTCATATCCAGTACATCTGCAATTGACTTTCCTTTGAACCTTACTTCTAAAGTCTCGCGGTTATATCGCTTTCCTTTGCAGGTTTCACAAGGAACATGAACGTCTGGTAAGAAATCCATTTCAATTACCCTCATGCCCCCTCCTTCACAAGTTTCACATCTACCACCTTTTACATTGAAGGAGAACCTACCAGGCTTATATCCTCTTATTTTTGATTCTTGTAATTCAGCAAATAAAGTCCTGATATCACCAAAAACACCCGTATAGGTCGCTGGATTTGAACGTGGTGTTCTTCCTATTGGGGATTGGTCAACTTCTATTACTTTATCGATGTTCTCTAAACCTTCTATTTTTTTAAAAGGAAGTGGCTCTTGCCTTGATTTATAGAAGTGCTTCCTTAGAACAGGGTATAATGTTCCATGGATAAGTGAAGATTTACCGCTACCAGAAACGCCGGTGACACAAACCATTTTACCTAGTGGTAGTTTTAACGTGACATTTTTAAGATTATGTCCTGTAGCTCCTGTTAATTTGATTTGGGTTTTACTGCCTTTTCTTCTTTTTTTAGGAACTTTTATTTTTAATTCGTCCCTTAAGAATTTGGCCGTAAGGCTATCTAATTTGGTGAATTCATTAGGTGTGCCAGCTCCTACTATTTGTCCACCATGTCTGCCTGCGCCTGGTCCTATGTCTATTACATAGTCAGATTCTAGCATCATGTCTTTATCATGTTCTACCACAATGACTGAATTGCCAAGATCTCTTAGGTCTTTAAGTGCTTGGATCAGTTTTACATTGTCACGCTGATGTAGGCCAATGCTGGGCTCATCTAAAATGTAAAGTACATTGACCAACTGAGTCCCTATTTGGGTTGCTAAACGTATTCTTTGTGCTTCACCACCAGAAAGTGTCCTTAATGGTCGGTTTAGGCTCATGTAGTCTAGGCCTACATCTTGCATGAAACCTATTCGTTTCCTGATTTCCTTTAAGATTTCAGTAGCAATGATATTTTGTTTGTCAGATAACCTCTCTTCAAGGTTAACAAACCATTTACTGAGTTCTTCGATATTTAACTGGGCTAACTGGCCAATGTTTTTATCAGCTATTCTGAAATGCAATGACTCTTTTTTTAACCTGAGCCCTTCACACTCCGGACAAACTCTAATTTCAGTGTACTCTTCTACCCACTGCCTGATTTTATCAGAGCCTGTATCTTTTTGCTTTTCGAGAAAATTAACTATCCCTTCAAACTTTGTGTTCCAGTCGGTACCAGGATATTTGACAGAACTTACAGCTACGGGAGCATCATCACCATTTAGTAATATATCGATCACCTCTTCTGGAACTTTGCTGATAGGAGTGGTGATATTGAGTTTGTGTTTCTTGAGTATAGCCTCTATTTTTTTAAAAATCCAGATATCTCTGTATTCGCCAAGTGGAGCAATTCCCCCTCTGCTAATACTCAGGGAAGGGTCTGGAATGACTGCACCTCTTGTGATCTCTTCTATTTTGCCAAGTCCTTTACAGCTTGGGCAATATCCATAAGGGGAATTAAACGAAAAATTATTTGGGGCAGGCTCGTCATAAGCGATACCTGTTTCCGGATCCATCAGGTATTTAGAATAGTAATGGATTTCTCCATTTTCCTCCATGGCCAGCATGACCCCATTTCCTTGTTTTAAAGAATTTTGGATAGATTGCGCAATTCTAGCACGTTCATTATCTCTAACAATGATTCGATCTACCACCACCTCTATATCATGTGTCTTGTAACGATCTACTTGCATTTTTGGAGTAATATCAAGTACTTCGCCATCTACACGTACTTTTGCATAGCCCGATTTCCTGACCTGTTGGAATAGCTCTCTGTAATGTCCTTTTCTTCCTTTTACAACAGGGGCAAGTAAAGTGAGTTTTGCCTCTTTGAACCCAGATAAGATGATGTCAGTAATCTGTTCCTCTGTTTGTTTGATCATTTTCTTTCCTGTAGCGTAAGAAAATGCTTCACCAGCCCTGGCGTAAAGTAATCTTAAGAAATCATAAATCTCTGTAAGTGTCCCTACGGTAGACCTCGGGTTTCGGCTAGTTGTTTTTTGTTCTATTGATATTACAGGACTTAATCCATTGATCTTATCCACGTCAGGCCTTTCCATATTTCCAATGAAAGACCTTGCATAAGCAGAGAAGCTTTCCATATATCTTCTCTGTCCTTCTGCATAAATAGTATCAAAAGCGAGTGAAGATTTACCACTGCCGCTGATGCCTGTAATGACTACTAGTTTGTTTCTTGGGAAGGTGAGGCTAACATCTTTTAAATTATGCTCTCTTGCTCCAAATACCTCAATACATTCTTCTACTTCCACAATGCTTTCTGCCATATAGTACCTGTATCTTTAGAAATTGGGCTGTAACCCGTATTTATTATAAAAATTATTAATGACATCCACTGCTTCTTCAGCAGTATCTACCACATGAAATAGGTCTAAGTCTTTTTCACTAATATTATTAGCTTGTTTTAACAAGGTAGTTTTAATCCAGTCAACTAGTCCAGTCCAAAATTCCTTGCCTACTAAGACAATTGGGAAAGTACCAATTTTTTCTGTTTGGATCAGTGTTAAAGCTTCAAATAGCTCATCTAGTGTGCCAAATCCCCCAGGCATCACGACAAAACCTTGTGAATAGCGTACAAACATTACTTTTCTAACAAAGAAATAGTCAAAATTGATCAGCTTATCACTATCTATATAAATGTTGTCAAATTGCTCAAAAGGTAATTCTATATTAAGCCCCACAGATTTTCCGCCTGATGATTTAGCTCCTTTGTTACCAGCTTCCATAATACCCGGGCCACCACCTGTGATGACTCCAAAACCACTTTCTACCAGTTTGCTAGCAACTTCTTCAGCTTGTTTGTAAACAGGGCTGTCCTCTTTAGTCCTTGCTGATCCGAATATGGAAACACAGGGGCCTATTTTTGCTAATTTTTGAAAACCTTCAACAAATTCAGACATGATTTTGAAGATTGCCCATGAATCTTCACTTTTAATTTTACTCCAATCTTTGTCTTCAAATGCTTTTCTTATTTTTTCGTTTTCTGGATTTTTATTTTCCATTTTATTTATGTTTATAATATCAACTGAAGCGATTTAAACTATATCTTGTATTACTATATTCATGTTTTAAAACTTTATTTTTCTATCGCGATGAGGGTTAAATTATTTGAAAAATATATTTAACCCCTAAGGGATATAATTCTATTGTCAGACTCCCTCCAGCTCTTCGATGAGTGTTATAGCATCTCTGCGAAGGTAGCTAAGTCGGTGATTAAATTATTACTCATGATATCCATCATCCTTGACTCGGAGTTGATCCATTTATGAAAACACACTATTTTTATTGGTCTCAAATAAAAAGTTTCAATCACTTCACCAATACTAATTAATGTTTTGGCTAAAACAAACATTCTTGAGCACCGCTTTCTACTATTTTTTCAATAAATTCTCTAATGCATTAGAAAGCTCCAAGTATTGGTGTTTGAATCCTTCATCCATCATCTTTTTAGGGGATACGTTGATTCCACCCAAAACAATAGAACTCATTTCTCCAAGCATTAGTTTCAACATGAATGCAGGAACATTAGGAAGGAAAAGGGGTTTTCTGAGTGCCTTGGCTGTTAATTTTGTAAACTCTTTATTTGTAACTGGATTTGGGTTTACTGCGTTATATGGCCCTTTTGCCTTTTTATTGGATATGGCCCAAGAGAACATACGGACTAAATCATCCATGTGCACCCAGCTCATGTATTGCTTCCCAGTTCCCAGCGGTGCTCCCGCGCCTAGTTTGATAGGCTGTGCAATCTTGGCTAATGCACCTCCATTGCTTTCAAGTACTATTCCAATCCTCATCAGGACAGTCCTTACGTCCAATGTCTCAAATTGTTTAGCAGCCTTTTCCCAGTCTATGACTACCTTTGCTAGAAAGTCAGTGCCCTTTACGGAATCTTCTGTTTTAAGTGTATCGCCAGAAAAATTCCCATAAATGCCTATGGCGGAAGCGCAGATAAAACCTTTAAGAGAGATATTGCCTTCTTTTACTTTATTATAAAGCAGGTTGGTAGAGTGTGTACGACTATCCAGAATTTCTTTTTTTCTTTTGTCAGTCCATTTTTCTTCCGCCACACCAGCACCTACAAGGTTGATGATATAAGTGGTGTTTACGAGAGCTTGCTCATCGATAAGTTTGTTTTTGATGTCCCAATGGTAATATTGAAGGCCATTTTCATACCGGGTTTTTCCTCTGGTGAGTATTCCTATTTCATATCCCTCGGCTTGTAAAAAGGCCGTTAAGTGTTTCCCAACTAAACCTGTACCACCTGTAATAATGACTTTTTCTTGCATCTATCTGTTATACTAAAATAAGAACTTTTATTGTTATGCTTATAGTCTAAAGATTATTCCGATTTTAAACTACCTGCATTATCTACATCTTTTTTTGAAGATCTGATGTTGTGTCAAAATATATTAACTAAGACAATTTTTGTTAATAACTATGCCTTAAACCTGCATTACTCATCGGGAATTTCATATAAATCATAACTGACAGTTATCTAATCAATTAAATTCTAATTTCCTGCTCACCATTATGGCGGCTAAGGCTGCGTTGCAAATAAAAAATTAAACAACTACCTAACACAGGTATTTATAATTCTCTCTTAAAAGTCTAATGCATAATGTAGGTTAAAATTTAAAAAGATCACCTTATGTTTTAATTTTACAAATATTATTGTCAAGTTAGTTAACTAATTCTATTTAAATATGTTATTAAAATTACTAAGAGTTGGGTGGTTATTTTTCTTTTTTGGGTTTGGAAGTATAGAATGCTCTAATGCACAAAATTTCGATTTTGATCTTTCTTTAAAAAAAGAGCAACATAAAATAGATGAAATTCTGTATTCAGGTTTTAGTACTGGATTTAAAATACCAGTGGGAGAACTCCAAAAAATTTGGTGGAAGTACTCTAAAAAAATTGGCATAGTAGATAATAGAAAAAGTCACTATTTGATTAAAATCCCGTCCCCGGAAAAAGGACTAAGCTCTGTTTCATTACTAGAAACTTCAAGAAAAGAAGGGAATGGTTCTGTATTGTTTTTAGCTGTATTGGATCAAACTAACAATGAGTTTAAATCACAGGTAAGAGAAGTTTTGTTAGAGTTTAAAATTAAGTATTATACAGGTTTAGTAGAAGAACAGATTCTTAAAAAAGAAAAAGCATTGGCAGAAGCTGGTGGGATTTATACCAGAAAGATAACGACTCAATTAAAAAATGGGGAACAGGTAGCCCATAAAAAACCTTCGAAAGAGCTTGATGAAATTATGAAATTGTCTTTTGAGTTAGAAAACCTAAAGAAATCACTCAATCAAATAAAGTCGTAACTATAATTAGAAATTCATAATTAGAAATACTAATTACTTTGTTTTACTAGAATATAGAAAGTCCTGATTTGCTGGTGAGCAGTTCCAGTGCTTTCATGCCCATTACAGAATTACCTTTATCATTTAACCTAGGACTCCACGCTGCTACACTGTATTTATTTGGGTAGATAGCCACTATTCCCCCACCTACGCCGCTTTTCCCTGGTAAACCTACTAAAAAGGAAAACTGACCAGATTCATCATAAAACCCACAGGTCTGCATAATTGCATTAATCCTTTTGATCTGGCTTTTTTCTATATTCTGTGCTGTTACAGGTAAAGAAACCCCATGGTTGGCATAGATGTGGAATGCTTTAGCTAGCTCATCACAGCTCATCTCTACTGAGCAAATGTGAAAGTAAAGATCAAGTACTTTAGCAACGTCATTCTGTAGGTTTCCTGCTGATTTTAGGAAATATGCTAAGGAAGCATTCCGAGATCCTGTCTCGTATTCTGAATGAGCTACTTTCTCGTTGTAGTGTATGTTTTTATTATCAGCTATTTTTCTAATGAATTCTATGAATTCTATTTTTGGATTGTCTAGTTCGCTATAGAGTATGTCAGCTATTACAATGGCTCCAGCATTAATGAAGGGGTTTCTTGGGATTCCGTTTTCATACTCTAGCTGTATTAAGCTATTGAATGGATCACCTGAAGGTTCTACCCCGACCCTTTTTAAAATACTTTCCCCTTTGATGGAAAGAGCTAGGGTCAAGGAAAATACTTTTGAAATACTTTGAAGACTAAATTTTTCATCTACGATGCCTACAGAATAATCCCCACCATTCATCAAGTTTAAAGTCATGCCAAATTGTTCTGGATTCACTTTCGCTAGTTCAGGAATGTAATTGGCAATCTTTCCTTGTTCTTTGAAGGATTGTACTTCTTCAAATACCTCTGTTAGAATTTTTTGATAATCCACATTTTCAAATTTTGAGCCCAAAATAAAAGATAATTCTTCTGCTAAGAAGAAAAGTTTCATATAAAATTACTAGTATCCGAGAAAAAGGTTTTCATTTTTATACATTTTGGAGGGTTGGCACGGTACGCCGTCTCGGTGATCATTTAGCGGGGTGTGCGAGACGGTCGGCCGCTGCCGGGTTTAGGGTGGGAGCTTTAAATTATTCGC
>CALGOB010000191.1 GCA_937958005.1 uncultured Cyclobacteriaceae bacterium | reverse complement strand
TATTTAAAAAATGTTTGATTTTGAAGCCATAAGGCTAGAAATGAGATTTTTTCGGTTGGCTGTATTTTTTAGTCTCAATAGGCGATTTTATTATTAAATTTAGTCAAAACTCGGCGTATGGGATCAGGATTTTCACAAGTACTAGAACTTAACTCACTTCCAATAGAAGCAGTTCGTATTCCCGTCAATAAAGGTCGCAGTAATCACATAGCAGATTTGCTTTTAGGCCTTCAACGGTTATATACGATGCCTGACCTGAGTAAAAAGGCGGAGGAAATGCTCAGGAAAAAGATAAGAAGTTTGTCAAATTAAAGCACCAGCATCATGCGATTGAATCGAATATCAATGAATTGGAGCACCGTGGGTTGAACAGGTGCATGGAACGTTCGAAGGTAGCTTTTAACAAATATGTGGGTTTAGCAGTGATCGCATACAACCTGCATAAAATTGGCAGGGTAGTTCAACAGGATAGCTATGCACAAAGAATAGAAAAATAGCATCATTTTGCCAAAGATCGTTGAATTACAGAGTTAGTCAGTAGACCTGTCAATTAAACGGGGTACAACTAACTTATTAAATTCATATCAAAACTAAGAGTATTCACAAACCATTTTCAGACCCATAGAATTCGGACGGACACTAACTATCAACCGGAATAATGTCTGATCAAAGGGGAGGTAGATTCTTTGATCTTGATGTTGTCAAGTAGGAAGAAAATAAGCGGTTACACAAAAAAAGGCAGCCCGACTTTGGACTACCTATCACCATTTTACTTAATAACTATTGAGAAATCTGAAAATTTTATTTTTTATTAGATTCACTTCCATCAATTTTCCCATTATGATTTAAATCAGACAAGACATCTACTTTGAAAAAATCACGTTTTTTGGGATTTATACTGGCTAATTTCTCAGCGACAAAATCTTCGCAAACAAATTTTGTTGTGACAATCTCTTCTAAATCTAGTTTTTCATTTTTATTTACGTCATAACCTTCATCAATTCTGTAACCACCATTGTTGCAGTTAGTACCTTTTAAAACGGGTTCAAAACTTGCTAGTTTAACGTACTTGCTAGCATTTGCCTTACTGATAGGTAATCTGTAAGTAGAGGTTTTTGGTTCAGCTTTTTGGACAGGATTATGAGAAATCTTCTTACTAGTTTTTATAGGTATATATGCCTTTCTATTGTTTGCAACTTTAATAGTTGGCGATTCATAACTGGTAGAGACTAATTGTACTTTAGGCTTGATTTCTTCTAAAACTTCTTTGGAAGTTGTATTGACAACCCTTTGACTTGATTTATTGAATCCTACACCCAAATTGATTGCAAATGCAAGAAGTATTAAGGCGACTGTTAAAATTATTTTTCTCTTGTTTACCATAGCTTTTGTTAATTAGTTGAAAATAGCAGTTGAAATCACTGAATAGTGAAACTTTATATTCCTAAATTAATATTTAATTAGATAAATAAATAATTAGTTCGATGAACAACTTAAATTTGAAGATGATGCTATGCTATTATTAGATGATGCTATTTATAAACTGCTCTTTTTAAATAAATTATAGAAAATTTAATTGACTGTCATATAGATTATAGAAAGGTTCGACAAATAGAATATATGAGTAAAGAGCTTTTGGAGGAAATTTATGCAAATCATCACCGAGATGCTTATCTGTGGTCTAGGCAATGTATGAGTAATTCTGAAGAAGAAGCTAAAGATGTACTTCAATCTGTTTATTTAAAGGTGTTGACAGGTAAGGCAAAGTTTAGTGGAAAATCTTCTTTAAAAACTTGGTTGTTTTCTGTTATTAAATATACAGCATTAGACTATTTTAGAAGAAACAAAAAGGTTGAATCACTAGAAATGGTTCACAATGTGACAGTTAATGATAATGAATCCCATTTAGATATTGATTATTATGCAAATACACTAAAACAGCTTACAGATAAGCAAACACAAGTTCTTCTTTTGGTTTTTTATCATGATTATACACTTGAAGCAGCAGCAGAAGTAATGGGTGTCAGTATTGGCACAGCTAGGACGCATTATGATAGAGGTAAAAAGAAATTAAGGAAAATTTTAGAACAAGAAAAGCAAGCAGTATATGTCAAAACCAAATGATCAGTTAATCAAAGATTTTTTTGATCAGATGAAAGAACATGATCAAAAAGTAGAGATGCCAACTATTGAAAACTTATCTACTCCTAAGAAGAATAGAAAAGGGAAGTATTATTTCTTAAGTGTGGCTGCTGTGATAACAGTTATAATATGTGCCTTTTTGGTATTGAATAATACTTTTGAATCAAAAGAGAAGAAGGTTTTAAGCAATACTGAGATAGATGACCTAGAACAAGAAATTGAATCTATAATGTCATGGAGTTCTGCTACCAATGATTTAATCCCTAAGGGATATTAATTCCCCGACTCTTGAGTCGATCATTAAATTATTGCCCATAGATACCCCGTACCCTCGGGTCGGGGTTGGTTCATTTATAAAATAAGAATTAAAAAGATATGAAAATAGTAATGATATTGGCCGTTATTTTATTGATGTGTCAAAATACCAGTGCGCAAAATCCCTTAGGTTATGAAAAATACATTGAGAGTGAACTGATTGATTATTCTCTTTTGTTAAAATACAGGGATTCAATAGGACTAACACAAGACCAATTGAATAAAATAAAGCAGTTCAAAGATGATAGCCCATTTGATATAAAGCAAAAACTGTCAGTTTATCAAGAAGGACTTTTGCAATTAAAAGAATCAATAGAATCAGAAAAACCTGATGAAGAGACAATTGCCATATTTAATAAAACCTTACAGGCCGAAAAAGAAATAAAACTTAATAGATTAAAATTTATTCTTTATTCTAAGAAAATACTAACTGAAACCCAAAGAAACCAATTGAGACTTATAGGGAGAGCTGATAAACTCACTACAACAGTAAGTCCAGGGATATATTTGAGCAATAGACTAAAAGTAGTCAAGCCGATTTATAAGATTAAATATAAAAACAGTTCAGCTTTTTTCATCACAGAGGAAGAAATTAATCAAATCAATTTTGATAAAATTGATAAAATAGAGGTAAAGAATAATGTTGATGTAACCATAGATAAAGTAATTTATTCTAATAGAAACCTGATTACCCTTACCATGAAAGAGGAATTAGACTATAAACCTGGGTATATCGCCTTGAAGAATTCAAAGCCTAATTCAGGTGATCCATTATATGTTGTGATTCATAAAGGAAAAACAACTCGTTTTAATGGAGCTACTAATAATTGGCTGACTGAAATTAAGGCTGATGATATAATTTCCATAGAAGTTTATAAAGGTGAAAATGCAAAAAAGTATGGTAAAGAAGGTGAAAATGGGGTAGTCGTTATTCTATTAAATGATAAAGCCCAATACCAAGTAAAATAATGCAGCCAATGTACCAGGTACTATTGCATAAGGTAATTGAGTTCTAACGTGAGATACATGATCACTGCCTGAGGCAATAGAAGAAATTATAGTTGTATCTGAAATAGGAGAGCAATGATCACCAAATACACCGCCTCCTAAAACTGCAGCAATAGACATGTATAAATGGGCATCCATTTGCTCTGCCATAGGAACTGCAATAGCAATCATGATCGCAAATGTACCCCAAGATGTACCTGTTGAAAAGGCAATAAAGCAGCTTGTGATAAATAAGATGAACGGAACTAGCCCAGGTGATAGCCAAGTACTGGTAACTTCCGATACATAAATGCCTGTCCCCAGTTGTTTGCATAAACTACCAAGTGAAAACGCTAGTACCATCAGTAAAGCAAGAGAAACCATATCAGACATTCCTGATATGGCATGTTCCATAGACTTTAATATAGGGGTGACACCTTGTAAGGCATAAATAATAATGGCCACTAACATGGCAAAAATCACAGAATAGAGGACTGAAGCGGAGCCAGACCCATTACCAATTGCTTCAAAAAAGATGTTGAGCATACCTGTGGATTCGTATAGATCTTTGTGACCTGTATAGAATAACATGGCAGGCATCATGACCACTAAAACAAGAATAGGGATTACCATGTTTAAATAATTCCCTTTTGAACCCAGGCCTGTATTTACCTCTGGGTTTACCTGCTTTTGAGAATTAGCTAATTCTTGAGCTTTTTTCATAGGGCCATAGTCCTTGCCTCTTATGATAATAGTAAAGAGAAATGTCAAGGCAAAAATAGGATAGAAATTAAAAATGATAGAACTGAACAAGAGTTGAAATGGATTCTCTAGCCCATTTTGAATGAGTAATCCCATGACATAGGCACCCCAGGCATTAAATGGAATCAAGATACATGCAGGAGCAGAACTGGAATCTACTATGTAGGCTAGTTTCTCTTTACTGAGATTTAGCCTTTCAAACAGTGGGGAAAATATGGTTCCTACAGTAAGTATTGAGATATTGGATTCTACGAAAATTAATAGACCACTAATAGCTGCTAATAATTGTACAAGTTTAGTCCCTTTAATTCCTTTTTTTGATTCTAATCTTTCAATGATAGAAGTCATTTTTTGAATAAAACCGGTAACTCCTCCCGATTTTTGAATAAGGGTGATTAACGAACCGACTAGCAAAGTAAAAATGACTGTTCTTGTATTTCCAACATCACTAAAAACAGCTACAAATGCGTTAATTGTACTAAATATTGCTTGTATAAAACTTCCCGGTAGACTGAAAAGTAATGTTTTAATATGAGCAAAGTCTTTAATGAAATCATTTGTAGAGTGAAATGAATCGTAGAAAGCTTTATTGTTCTCGTAGTTTACTAAGAAAAACCAACCAATAAATATCCCAAATATCAGTGAGACATAGACTTGTTTCGTTCTAATAGCAAGGGCGATAGCAATGATTGGAGGAATGACAGATAGAAATCCAAAATGATCCATAGTAATTAGTCTTTAGCTTGATAAGTTTGAAATAATGCAGAAACGGCTTTCGTTAATAGGATATCTATATTTTCGTATTTTTTATTAGAGACATTCAAATCTATACTTGCCTGCCAGACTAGTTTTTTTGTTTTTCTATCAAATACATCAACAAGTAAAATAGACTCCGTAATGCTACGCTTACTGATATTTGCATAATTGGGATTGAAATTATTATTTAAATTGTTGAACCTACTTGTGCGACTATTTCTAATAACTCTTGAGTCATCTCGTTCCATGCTTCTGAATTCATACCTTACAACAAGTTCACTATTTCTATCAAGCGATTTCATGTTAAGGCCAGTTAATTCTTGATGAATAGCTACTGATACTTTTTTATGTATTGAACTTTCTTTATTTGAAACTTCTTTATCAGGGATGGTAATAATCTTGTATGTTTGATAAACCCTATTTGCATAGGAGGGATTATTAAATGAGACTACCTTGTGACTGTTACAAGAAATAAAAGTGAAAGTATAGAGAATAAAAAAAAGCCTTATGAATTTCATGAGGCTAATATATAAAAGTCTTTAGTAAATGAAGTCTAGTATCTAGGGGATTCTGTATTTTCACTTTCTCTCGCAATATTAAGAGAATTTAAGATTTTTGTGGCTATCTGTTTTGAGGAACCGTTAAACTCATACAAAACATTAAAACCGTTTGAATTAAAGCTAGAAGCCTTGATTCGTTGATAATCATCTTCACTTCCTTTTTCGTAAATCTCTCTATCTGGGTTATACCAAATTAAATACATAGTATATTATTGTATTACAAAGTTAGTTAATGTAAAGAGTAAATAAAAATGATTATTTTTATTGTTAGAAAAGTGCAAAAAATTTATTCCGTTCATATTGATGAAAGTGTAAATTTTGAGCAATGAACTGTTTAAATAACTAAATGGTTGCTTAATGTGTGGATATATTATCTTAGAATTGTTAAACTTTCTTACTCATGTTTTACCAAATGAAATAAAACAAGATTAATCTTATCATTTGATAATATTCTATTGTTTTAATATATAGACCACTTTGTTGATTTTTTCTCTAAAAAACTTCTCTGCCAAATTTTCAAAAAGGGTTTTATAAAACTTCATAAATCTGATATTGTGTTTAAAATTCTTTTCTATTAGGTTTATCCGCTTAATACAACTTTAAGGTTGCTTGTATTAGATCAAAATCCTTGTAAATTCTGGTATTTCAACTTGGGAAGGTTAACTTTACCTTCAAGAACTTATAAATGAAATGGCAGTCAATTTTGATTCAATATTAAGTCAATTAAAGAAAAAACAGTTTGCACCTATTTATTTCTTACAAGGTGATGAAACATATTTTATTGACAGAATTTCTGATTTCATAGAAGAACATGCTCTAGAGGAATCTCAAAAAGGGTTTAACCAAGTTGTTATTTATGGGAAAGATGCAGATGTAAGTGCAGTAATAAATAATGCAAGGCGATTTCCGATGATGTCGGAAAGGCAGGTGGTCATTGTGAAAGAAGCGCAGGAAATCAAGGATTTTAATAGCGAGAAAGGAGGTGCATTGTTAGTAAATTATTTTCAAAATCCTCAACCTTCCACCATCTTGGTGTTTTGTTACAAGTATAAGACAGTTGATAAAAGAAAAAAAATAGGAAAGTTAATAGATGCTGAAAGTGTCAATTTAGTTACGAAAAAACTATACGACAATCAAATCCCTGATTTTGTGAAAAGCTATTTTGCTGAGAAAGCATTTGAAGTTACACCCAAAGCCACCCAAATGATTGCAGATTCTATTGGCAACAACCTGACCAGAATTACCAATGAAATAGATAAGCTTTTAACCAATTTCTCAGAAAAAATTAAGATTGAGGATCATCAGGTTAGTAAGTATATTGGAATTAGTAAAGAGTACAATGTCTTTGAATTACAAAAAGCATTGTCCTTTAAACAGGTTTTGAAAGCAAATCAGATAATAAACTATTTTGATGCAAATCCAAAAAATAACCCTTCTATTTTAATCATATTTAATTTATTTGCATATTTTAATAAGCTGTTACTTGTGCACGGAGTACTGATGAAAAATGGACAAGCAAATAACAATGAGATAGCTTCTGCCATTGGGGTAAATCCATATTTTGTCAATGAATATTTAACTGCAATAAGAAACTATCCCTTGCAAAAAGTCATCAATAATTTATCTTTCGTTAGAGATGCAGATATGAAATTGAAAGGGGTAGGGGCTAGTGGGAATCAATCAGAAGGGTCTATGATCAAAGAGTTAGTCTTTAAAATACTGCATTAACAAAATTGCCGTTATAGAAAAAAATAAAAGGTGAAATACATACTACTTACTTTCATGGCTCTAGCACAAGCATTCAACATGTTTGCTCAGCCATCTTCAAACTCACTATCAAATGTAAATTATTATCAAGTGGGTCTTAACCAGTATGACGACAAACATTATAACCTAGCTCGTCAATCGTTTGAAAAATATATTGCTGGTACATCCAATAGAAAATATTTAGGAGATGCACAATATTACAGGGCTATCTGTGCAATCAAATTATACCATAATGATGGGGAATATTTAATGGAAAATTTTATCAGTGATTTTCCCTTACACTCTAAATCTTCTACGGCACGCTACACCATTGGTGATTATTATTATCAAAACGGTAAATATCAAAAAGCAATTTCCAATTTTGAACAATCTAAAAATCAGGCTAGCTTGGCATGTGACCTGAATTTCAAACTGGGATATTCTTATTTAAACAGAAAGGATTTTGAGAATGCAAAATCTTCATTTAGTCAGGTAACCGATCCTACTTGCGAACACTTTCTTGCAGCCAATTATTATAAGGGTTATCTAGCTTATCAAGATGATGATTTAACTACAGCACTTACTGCTTTGCTAACAGCATCACAAGATGAACGTTTTGGCAGATCGGCAGCTTTGATGATTGGAAATATCTATTTCAGAAACAATAATTTCAGAGAAGCAATCGCTTTTGTAAGAGGGTTAAGCCCTGAGGTAATGGATAAAAACCCAGAGCTTTATTTTATAAGAGCAAATGCTCATTTTAATAAGGAAGAGTATAAAGATGCCATTATCTATTACGAAAAAGGGCTTCTAAAAACTAGAAATAGAGCATCTACGGACATATTTTTTAATATGGCAGAAACTTATCGTAAACTTGATCAAAATGAAAAAGCAATTGAAAAGTATAAATTTTCTGCCTTGGATGAAACTGAGGTAGGAGCCTACAGTTCCTACTATTTAGGAAAACTCTATATTGAAACAGAAAATAAAGCTTACGCTAAAGCAGCTTTCTCTGAAGCCCTGAAATCAGAAAAACCAATAATCAAAGAGGAATCTTTGTACCAATTGGCTAAAGTGGATTTTGATCTTGGAAATTTCGGAGAAAGTATAGGGCATCTTAAAAAATACAATGATGAATACCCCGACGGATCTTACAGTAACGAGTCTAAAGAATTCTTGACCAAAGCATTTTTAAGCACCTCAAATTATGATATTGCTATTTCATATATTGAATCTCTATCAAGCCTATCTGAAGACCTAAAAACTACTTATCAAGAGGTGACCTACCTAAAAGGCACTGAAGAATTCAACAATAGAAAATTTTCCAGCTCTGTTAAGTACTTTGAAAAATCCCTAAAACACAAAAAATCCAATGAGAGAACTATATCAGCTCATTTTTGGATGGGTGAGGCATATAGTATTGGCAAACTGTACAAAGAGGCAATTAAAGCTTATAAATCTTCTCTCTATGTAACAGCTACTAGTTCTAATTCTGCTGTGTACCATGTAAAAGCAAGATATGGGCTTGGCTATGCCTATTATAATACCAAAGACTATACGAATGCATTGGCAAACTTTAAATCATATTTATCGAGAATCCCTGCAGGGAGTAACGGTAATGACTATTACATTGATGATGCTAGGTTAAGATTAGCAGATTGTTTTTATGTGACTAAGGATTACCGTACTGCAGTTAAGACCTACGAAAGTCTTTTAGAAGGTGGTAACAGCAAAAAGGATTATGTTTTTTTTCAATTGGGGGTAGTAAATGCCTTGCAATCAAATAATGAAACTGCCAAGGACTATTACCAAAAAGTAATTGAAGGTTATCCAAGCTCTGGTTACGTTGATAACGCAATTTTACAAAAAGCAGAAGTTTCATTTGAAGATGGTGATTACCTGACAGCAATAGAAGGATTTAGTTCTTTAATTGATAACAGAAAACAAAGTAGCTTAATTCCTATTGCATTGATCAAAAGAGCACTTGCTTATTCAAATTTACAACAGTTTAAGAAAAGTGCTAATGATTATAAGTATGTACTAGATCAATATGTGACTCACCCAAAAGCCAATGATGCTTTAATCGGATTACAAGAAGTCTCTACCAATACTGGTGATTTGGATGAGTTCAATAATTATTTAGCAAAGTTTCAACAAGCTAATCCAGACGATGAAAGTTTAGAGAAAGTAGAGTTTGAAGCGGCTAAATCATTTTATTTCAAACAGCTATATGAGCAAGCAATTTCAGCTTTTAAGACCTTTCAAGATAAATACAATAACAGTGCATCTTTAAGTGAAGCTGATTATTACATTGCAGATAGCTATTATCGTTCTGGGGATGAAATAGAGGCTATTCCTTATTTAAGAAAGGTAGTAGCTGATGATCAAAATACTTATCAAAGAAGATCTTTGGATAGGTTGGGGACAATACTTACTGATGAAGAAGAATATGAAGAAGCATTGTATTTCTTTAAACAACTTGAGAATAAGGCAAGGAATAGGAGGGAATTAGGAAACGCATGGGAAGGAATTATGTCCGTATTTTTTGATCAAAAAAATTACGATTCAACTTTGTTATATGTTAATAAGATTACTGAGCAGAAAAAATTGTCTTCAGACTTAAAAAACAAAGCCCAGCTAGTATCAGGGAAAATATCTGTAACCAATAAAGACTACCCCACAGCAGAAGACATTTATTTAGACTTGGTCAATGGGGTAAAAGATGAAACAGCAGCTGAAGCAAATTATGAGCTTGGGAAACTTTATTATGTGACTAAGAAATATAAAACATCCCTTCAGACATTGTTTAATTTGAACAAACAGTTTGCCCAGTTTGATGAATGGTTGGGTAAATCATTTTTATTAATTGCTGACAATTATTTGGCATTGGACGAATTGTTCCAAGCTAAAGCTACTCTTAATTCCATTATTGAAAAAGCTGAAGATCAGTTATTAGTGGTACAAGCAAGGCAAAAGCTATCAGAATTAGAGGAAAAAGAAAAGGAAGTCATCATTCCTAAAGATTCTACCATTTTGATTGATTCATTAAATAACGTAGAGGAAAATAACAATGACTAGGCTGATCAAAAAAATATTAATAATTGTAGTAATCCTTTCCAATAGTTGTCTATTGGCAGCACAAGAAACAGAAAACGATCCTAAATGGAATCCTGATGGTGAAATAGATGCCGCTCAGTTTATCATAGATAAGAATAAGCCGCTTGAATTACCAAAAGCAAACCGATTTTTTAAGCCGATTAAGGAAGAGAAAAGTGAAATTGGTAGTGGTAGTATTTCTTACAGAGTGAAATCTTTTGATTTTACACCTAATGTAAAACTACCCAATATCAAGTTGCAAAAAATCCCAAAGCAACCTATTACGAAATTGTATGGAAACAAAATTACCTTAGGTTATGGGAATTTTAGCTCCCCGTATGTAGATCTTGCATTAGCAAGTAAAAGAGATAAGTTATATAGTTATGGTTTAAATTTTAATCATTATTCTTTTGGAAAAGGAGCTGTAGATGATGAGAATAGTGCTTCTGGTAATACGGATGTAGAAGTGTTTGGTAAGATTTTTGGCAAAAAAACAACCTCATATGCCTCCATTGGATACAAGAACGCCATTAATCATTTCTATGGTTATCAGCTATCAGATACACCACCTAATCAAGACAGTATTAGACAACAGTTTGACCGGTTTAATGTCAATCTTGGTTTTTTTGGAACAAACCAGAATAGCCCGCTCAGGTATCAGATTGAAACAGGCTTTGCTTCTTTTAAGAATACTTTTCAGGCATCCGAAAATAATTTCAACTTGGATGGAGGTTTTAGCTATAAGTTAGATGAAGAAAGTGTAATTGGACTAGAAGTAGAAGGTACATTATCACAATATGAGGATTCAACAAGTATCAATAGAAACTTACTGTTGTTTAAACCAACTTACGAAAGAAAGATTTCAGGCGTTTACCTTACTTTAGGATTTCAAGTAGCACTAGATAATGATACGCTCAGCACTAATAAGAAATCTTCTGTTTTCCCTCATGTACATGTAAGATTTCCTATATCCGAAACATTTGATGTTTATGGAGGGATTACGGGAGGAAAAAGCTTTACTTCATTTAATAACCTTTCCAGTGAGAACCCTTGGGTAGGGCCTCGGCAAGCACTAGTCAATGCAAGTAATAAATTAGAGTTTTATGGGGGAGTAAATGGAAAAGTTAATGATAAGATTAGTGCAAGTGTTAGTTTTTCAGCAGGTAGTATTAATAATCAATCCTTTTTTGCAAATGGATTAAATGATAGTACAAGATTTGATATACTTTATGACAACGTTTCAGTATTTAAATTTTCCGCTAGTGTTGCTTATTCATTCTTTGAGAAAGCAAGCGTTCAATTGGAATCCAATTTTTATGGTTATGACACAGATGTTTTAGCTGAAGCTTGGCATAAACCTACATTGGAATTTGACATCACTGCCAAATACAATATTTTTGATAAGGTAATTCTTTCACCTTCATTCAATATATTATCTGGTATTGAAGGAATCAATTTACAAACAGGTGAACAAGAAACTTTAGAGGCTACCGTGTTACTTAATTTGCAGAGCAAGTATATCCTATCGGATAGAGCTGGAATTTATCTGAATTTAAATAATATCATTGGAGAAAACTATGAGCGGTATTTAAATTACCAAGGTAGAGGATTGCAAGTAAGTGCAGGATTTACGTATTCATTCTGATTAATTTTACTAAATATCCACTTATTTTTATAACTTTAAGATAAAAAAATACAATAAACTTCGTGCATAGGTAACTTTTGTGTTATTTTCGGCAGTTGAAGTAAACCAATTATAACTTATGGCAAAGGATAATTTCGATAACGAGGAACCAGAAGAAAACGACGATAACTTATTTGATGAAGATGATTTTGGTTTACCAGATTTGGAATATGACGAGTTAGATGATGAACTAGATTCTGATGATGACACAGAAGGAATTATGGATTTTGCTTTAGATGAGGCAGAAGAATCCACAGGAAGTTTAGATGATGTATCTATGGATTTAGATTCAGTAGATCTGGATTCTGTTGATTTTGATGCAATTGATTCATTTGATGATGATGATTCTAATGACTTAAGTGATATCAGTGCGGATCTTGATAGTGATGATTTGTTGGATGATGAAGATGATTTGGTATTAGAAACTGACAATGTTGAATTAGAAGGTATTTTAGAACCAGCAGATGAGTCAGATTTGGATGATGACTTAAGTCTTGAATCAGGAGATGAACTAGAAGGTGTATTGGGATTAGGTGATGATGAAACAGATGATTTAGACATAGGTGGTGTCTTGGAAGAAGCGAATGAATCAGACTTGGATGATGATTTTTCATTAGATGGAGGAGATGATATGGGGATGGTCTTTGATGGGAGCGATAACGATGAAGGATTAGCTGATTTTGAGGATGACGATTTTGCAGATATTGATGAAACTGGAGAGAATGCATATGCTTATGCTGGTGACGAGGCTGAAGGTAAAAGTAAAGCATTTACCCCATATTTAATTATTGGTATAAGTGCAGTATTTATTTTGGCCTTAGTATTGTTCTGGGTTGGTGGTATTTTTGATGGTGATGATGCTAGTAGTAAAAAAGCAACTGTTGAAAATAAAAAGTCACGGAGAAAGAACGCTGAACCAGAACCAAAGAAAGTTGAAATAACAGACCCTGAAATTACTGCTACATCAGAAGGTACTTCAGGTTCAGGTAATGGTAATACCGGGCAGACCTCAAGTGAAGATTCAGCGAACAATAATACCACAAATGAAGCTGCAGGAAAAGGATCTACTAGTAATAGGCCTGTCGCTACAGCTAATTCTGTAGCAGCTGGTACTGTTTCTACCTTAACGGAGAGTAGAAATAAAGCATATATCATTGTTGGCAGCCTTATTGATGGAGACCTAGCTTTAGACTATGCTAATGAATTGGCAGCGCAAGGTAAAAGTCCTTATGTAATTCCTCCTTTTGGAAAGTCATTGTATACAAGAGTTGGTATTGCAGAATTTGACACTTTTGAAGGTGCAGCTAGTTACCTAGATGATTATAAAGACGAATTTGGCGATGACGTTTGGGCACTTAGATATTAGTTGTAATTAATGAATACTAAATGTAATTATTCCATAAATTATTCGTTAAGGTACATATGAATAAAATTGCCTTGTTTATGCAAATTGACCCTTCTGGCATTGGAGCTGAAGAAGAGTTAGTAGAGTCCATATCCATTTTAGATCTTCTATTAAATGGAGGATATATGATGGTGCCAATATTGCTTTTGTGGATATTGGCTGTTTATATCTTTTTTGAAAGACTGTCACATATCAGAAGTGCCGGAGGAACTCCAGAGAGCTTTAAAGATGAAATTAGGAATAAGGTAATCAATGGGGATATTAACGGAGCCAGGTTATTCTGTCAGCAAACGAATACACCTATTGCAAGAATGATAGAAAAAGGATTGTCTAGAATAGGTAGTCCTTTGAAAAATATAGAAGTTTCAATTGAGAATATTGGTAAAATAGAAGTTTATAGGCTTGAAAAAAACCTCAGCCTATTAGCTACTATTTCTGGAGCTGCACCTATGATTGGCTTTTTAGGGACAGTAACAGGGATGATCTCAGCTTTTATAGCTATAGCTCAAGAAGAAGGGGCAGTTAGTCCTAAATTGCTTTCAGGAGGTATTTATGAAGCAATGGTTACTACAGCAGCGGGTCTTTTTGTAGGTATCTTAGCTTATCTTGGTTATAATTTTTTGGTAGCTAGGGTACAGAAAGTTATCCATAATATGGAATTTAATTCTGTTGAATTTATCGATTTATTACAAGAACCTCAGAAATGAATTTAAGTTCTAAACATAAAGTACAAGCCGCATTTAGTACCTCGTCTATGACTGATGTTGTATTCCTTTTATTGATCTTTTTTATGTTAACTTCCTCATTCATAACGCCTTCCGGTCAACCAGTCAACTTACCAACTAGTAAAAACTCAACTATAGTTTTACAAAAGGTGAGTGTTACTATTACCAATAAAGGTAAGTTTTTTGTAAACGATAAGGAAGTTTCTTTAAGTAGGCTCAAAATAGTCTTAAGGAATGAGTTTGCTGGAAAGGAAGGTTTGGTTGTGTTACATTGTGACAAAGACGTTCCAGTTCAGGATTTTATCTCTGTTGCTGATATAGCAACTTCTTTAGAAGCTAAAGTTTCCATTGCAACTAAACCAAACTAAGATGGAATACGAAAAGAAAAATAAAAGAAAGGTAATCATTATTTCAGCTGCTATTCACACTAGCCTATTATTATTGGTTATTTTTCTAATAGCTTGGCGTGTGCCTGACCCACCTAACCCTGAATATGGAATAGAGATTAATTTTGGTACCCAAAATTTTGGAAATGGCAAGGTGCAACCTAAAGCCACTGTAGACCAGCAGGCTACTGAAGAGACTCAAAATGAGGATACTCAGAATGATGAAGTAGAAGCTCAGGAACCCGTAGAAACAACTTCAGAAAATGTTGAAAGTACAGAAGAAACCCCTGTAGAAAATACACCAATTGAAGATAGTCAACCTGTAGAAACTGCCGAAAGTCAAAATCAAGAAGTAGCTGCTACAGATAGCCCTGATGTAGTAGAAACTGCTACTGAAACAACTCAAGCTCCAGAAACACCAACTGAAGAAAAGCCAATAGAAGAAGTAAAATCTGAAAAGGTGGAACCAAAGAAAGAGGTAGAAGAAGCAAAACCGATAAACAGTAACGCACAATCAGAAAAGCCAGCAGCTAATAACTCTGTTGAAAATGCTGAAGAAGATAATGATTCCTCAGGTAATGGTGATAAAAGTACTGAAGGAGATCAAGGAGAACCAGATGGGAAAGTAGAAGCACAAGCATTGTATGGAAACCCAGGCAGCAGTAATGGATCCTCTCTGGAACTTTCTGGATGGAAATGGGATGATGAACCTGAACCTGATGATACTTCTATTGAAAGTGGTAAGATTGTTTTTAAAATTACAGTAGATGATGAAGGTATTATCGTTGAGATTAAAACCCTAGAAAAAACAGTTACACCCGCAGTAGAACAAGTTTATAGAAGGGCAGTTGAAGAGTTGACTTTTAGTAAAAAATCTGATTATAAGCCTGCTTCCTTTAGTACTGGTAGAATTACCTTTATTATCAAAGCAAATTAAGAATATACATGACTTATCAAGCAGTCATGGACTATTTATATAGTCAATTACCTATGTTTCAAAAACAGGGTGAAAAAGCATATAAAGCTGATTTAAGTAATATTATTGCATTATGCGAGCGTTTAGGAAACCCTCAAAATAAGTTTAGATCAGTACACATTGCTGGAACTAACGGTAAAGGAACAACAGCACATACTTTAGCTTCTATTCTCCAAGAAGCAGGCTATTCGACAGGACTTTATACTTCTCCACATTTAAAAGATTACAGGGAAAGAATACGTCTCAATGGCGAAATGATTTCACAGGAATATGTGGTTGATTTTGTGAGTAGTCAAAAGGAATTAATAGAAGATTTAAAACCATCTTTTTTTGAAATTTCAGTAGCTATGGCATTTGCCTATTTTAGAGATTCTCAAGTTGATATAGCCATTATAGAAACAGGCTTAGGCGGACGTTTAGATAGCACTAACATTATCAAACCTTTAGTATCCACTATTACTTCCATTGGAATGGATCATGCCCATGTATTAGGTAATACATTGAAACAAATTGCGAAAGAGAAAGCAGGAATTATCAAACAAGATACACCTGTTGTATTGCCTAAAGATTTACCTGAAGGAATAAGAGAAGTTTTCATGGAAGTTGCTAACGAAAGGCGTAGTAATGTTAATAATCAGACGATTGATTATGTGATTACTAGTTCTCATATGCCTGTAGATATTAGCAAAAAAGGTCAATTGATTTTTACTTCATTAACCTTAGGGGTTAAAGGAAATTATTACTTGAAAAATATACCTACAATTATTGAGACAGTTGAAGAGCTTAGAAAACAGGGTTTTATAATTCAAAATGACCAGTTGGCAAATGGGATTAGCTTGGTTGCTCGGAATACAGGATTAAAAGGAAGGTGGCAAGAATTAATGACCTCACCAAAAGTGATAGCTGATTTAGGGCATAATGAAGATGGTTGGAATGAAATTTTGTATCAACTCAGCCATACCTCATATAAGCAGTTGCGTATTGTTTTGGGAATGGTAAATGACAAGGAAATTAGTAAGATATTCGATTTGCTCCCCTTAACTGCAAAGTATTATCTTTGCGAACCCAAAATACCAAGGGCTATGGCTCTAGATAATTTAAAAAAAGAAGCATTAGATAAATCCTTTGATTTTGTCACTTGTTCAGATGTAAATGATTGCTTGAATTTAGCAATTAGTGAATCAAGCGATAATGATTTGGTTTTTGTAGGGGGTAGTACATTTGTAGTAGCAGAAATAGAAGCATTGTGAGACGTAAGCTTGAAAGATTTGCCCAAAACAGAGAAAGTAGAAATGTATTGGAGCAAGGCAAAGATATCTTTGAGACAATTAAAGGAAATTGGTCAGACTTTTTTGGAAATGAACAATCATTAGTATTGGAATTAGGTTGTGGACGTGGCGAATACACAATAGGGTTAGCAAGTAATGATGCTAAAAGTAATTTTATAGGAGTAGATATAAAAGGAGATAGGATTTGGAAAGGGAGCACAGTGGCACAAGAAAAGGGCCTAGATAATGTGGCTTTTCTTAGAACTCAAATTTTATTACTTGAACGATTTTTTGAGCCCTCTGAATTGAGTGAAATTTGGATCACTTTTCCTGATCCTAGACCCAAAGATAGAGATATCAAGAGACGGTTGACCAGTCCAAGATTCATGCAGATGTATAAGACCTTGCTAAAGAATGACGGGTGGATCAAATTTAAAACAGATAATACGGCCTTATTCGATTACACACTTTCACTATTTGACGGGGAAGTCAAAGTGAAAGACCTAGAATATACGCATGACCTGTATAAATCTGAGTTATTGTCTGAACATTATGGGGTTAAGACTAAATATGAAAAGATTTTTACTGAAAAAGGAGAGGATATTAAATATATGAAATTTAGGTTTGCATAATTTTATAAAAACAAGCACATGGAGTTATCATTGGTAATAACAGTTTATAATGAAGAAGACAATGTACAGCCCATGATTGAGCAAGTACATACAGCGCTTCAAGGCCGGAATTATGAACTAATATTTGTAGATGATGGGTCTTCTGATAATACTCGAGGCAATATTAAGAAATACAGCAACGAACGAGTAAAATTAGTGATGCTTAATAAGAATTATGGACAAACTACGGCCATGGCTGCAGGTATAGATGTGGCCATAGGTGAATATATAGTTACTTTAGATGGTGATTTGCAAAATGATCCTGCCGATATTCCGGCGATGGTGACGAAACTTGAAGAGGAAGATCTAGATATGGTGGCAGGGATTCGTGCCAAACGAAAAGACGGTATGTTGCTAAGGAAGGTGCCAAGTAAGATTGCCAATGCCATGATTAGGAGATTAACGGGAGTTTATCTACATGATTATGGATGTACTCTTAAAGTCTTCAGAAAAAATATAGCTAAAGACTTGGGGCTTTATGGAGAATTACATCGTTTTATTCCTGTATTGGCACAACTACAAGGGGCCCAGTTATCGGAAATGCCCGTAAACCACCATCCTAGAATTCATGGTGAAAGTAAATATGGTATAGGTAGGACTTTTAAAGTGTTGAGTGATCTAGTTTTAATGGTGTTTTTTCAAAAATACTTGCAGAAACCTATGCATATATTTGGTACTGCTGGAATTCTCACTTTTTTAACTGGTATCGGTATTTCAGGATACCTATTAATTATTAAAATTTTAGGAAATGAGATAGGGGGAAGACCTCTTTTGATTTTAGGAATTACCCTGCTGCTGGGTGGAATCCAATTGATTACCATAGGATTAGTGGCAGAATTAATTGTAAGAACCTATTTTGAGGCACAGAATAAAAAAACGTACCGTATCAAGCGAATTTTTGTAGGTGAAGCAACAAACGAAAAAGTATCTTAAGACAGCAGGTAAAATCATTTTAACTGGTTTTGCCTTGTATTTCGTTTATCAAAAGATCGATATAGAGCAAACAAAAAAGATTTTAAATGAAACTCAGTATGGGTATTTGTTCCTTGCGACCATTTTTTTTGGTGCATCTAAGGTTGTTTCTGCTTTAAGGTTAAATAGATATTTTAAATCCATATGGCTAAATTTATCTGAAACCTATAACTTAAAGCTTTATGTTATTGGCATGTTTTATAACCTATTTCTACCTGGTGGGATAGGAGGTGACGGATATAAAGTCTACTTATTGAATAAAGAATTCAAAACTACTGTAAAGCAGCTAGTCGCAGCTACACTGATAGACCGGATCAGTGGCCTAATGGCTTTGCTAATAATTTTATTGATCCTTAGTATAAACTTAATGCCATTGCCTTTTCTTTATGGATATGATTGGTTGATCTATTTGGGTTTATTAGTTGGATATCCCATTTATTACTTATTCAACAAGCTGTTTTTTGGTTCTTTTGTGAATAGTTTAATTTCTACAAGTTTGTACTCACTAGCAGTCCAAGGGCTACAATTGATCAGTGCATATTTTATCTTGTTATCAATAGGAATACCCTTAAAGGAACATTTAGCTTATCAAACTATGTTTTTAGTCTCTTCTATAGTAGCAGTATTACCATTTACTATTGGAGGTATAGGAGCTAGGGAAATGACTTTTATACTAGGACATGAGCATTTAGGAATTGATTTAAATGCCGCAGTTGCTTTTAGTTTAATATTTTTTTTAATTACTGCGATTACCTCATTGATAGGTGCTTTTATAAAAGCAAAATAAGCCATATAAACTATCTATTAATGAACCAACCCCATCAGTGCCTCTGCTGAGAAGCTTTAGCGTCCGTAGAAGAGTCAGAATGTTTGATCAGGGGAATTCATATCCCTTAGGGATTAAACCCGAATGATGCATTAGACTTTTAAGAGAAAATCATCCATGGCTGTTAGATAGCTGCTTAAATTCTGATTTGCAACGCAGACATAGTCTCCATTATGGTGAGTAGGAAATTAGGATTTAAGTGGCTAGATGACTGTTAGTTATGGTTCGCATCAAATTTCTATTGCATCATTCGGGTTAAAAGTATCCAAACTTGATCTCCCATATGGTATGTCGATCAGTGCCAAAGTCTTTAGTCACTTTTATCAAATAAACATCTATAGATTGCGACTCCAGTGCATCGTTAAAGTGAAAATCAATTCTTCCTTCATATACACCATCTTTCTTTTCAGTAAAATTGGAAGCAAATGCAATTTTATAAAGCTTTTTATCTTGGATTTTGATTTCGGTAAGTTCAGTAAGGAATTGATTCAATTCTAATACTTTTTTTCCTTTCATCAGTGAGGTCGGTAATTTATCTTTTATCAACTGATCGGATACCGCTTCTTTAGCCACTTCTTGGAATTGAACCTCATATGAAGGATTTACAGCTATTTTAATCTGCTCTACAAACTCTATAAATTGATCTATTGCAACTAGTTCATAAGCTGATAAAGATTCAGTGGTAAGGGCTTCTTTTGCAAATTCATAACCTCCATATTCTTCAAAAGATTTATTCAAATCTTCAGATAGATTAATCAAATCCCCTTCAGATTGATTAACTGTTGCACAGCTATAACAAATAAATATTAACATCAATATTTTATTTTTCATCTTTACCTTTTTTAAAACGTAATACTGAAATTTTATCTTCTTTATAGACTGCACCTAATATTTCTAGATTCTTAAGTGTACCAGTTGGTAAGATTAATTTGTTGATAAACTCATCTTTATTATAAATGGCAAGTGCAGTGGAGCTATGCGAAAACACTTGATAAATTCTTGCGTTGTCATGAAACATGTTATCTAAATCCTGTCTCCTATCTTGCCATTCTGAGACTTTCCCGCTGGAAAACAAATGAATGATTAAAGTATAATCATTTGGTTTTACCTCAATAACTTCTGATAGCTTGGCACCACTAAAATCCCTTATGATAGTATCTGAAGAGTAATAAGGTGATCTAATGATGAATTTAAGGCTTTCACTATTTGATTTAGATTTAATACACCCTTGCTCATCAACTCTTATAATCGCGGGTGATTGTAGGTTATGAAGTAAGACAATACTAAGTGGCTGGTCAGTTACGGGTAATCCAGTATATTGATCAACAAAACAAAATTGATAATCTTTATAGGAACTACTAGTGCCGGAAATAGATATTAAAATAACTGAAGTAATAATAATGAAACCAGCACTTATCATTAAGTACTTTTTAAAGTTGTTACTCCTTGTATTTTTGATGGGGAGCCGATGATTATTTTTAAAATCGGACCATCCGGTATAATTTAAATAACTACTTAATAAATCAAGGATGTCAATTCTCGGTAAAGTTTTATGTTCAGATTTTATATGCGTATAGAACCATTTTTCACTTATGCGCCCATTCACTTTCTCTAACAGCTCTTCTTGGAACAAAGCGATCTCTTTAGACTTCCATTGCTTAATATCCTCAGGAACTAAAGGGTGATCTAACCGAAGCTTTTCGCTTAAGCTAACTTTCAGTTTAGCAAAGTATATTTTTTCTGCTTCGTTCATTTTGGCTATTATAATAAAAAACCCAAAGAAATACATTGTAAATCATTTTACAGTTGATTTACAAACGTTTTGCAGGAGATTAGCTCATAAAATTTTAACAAATTCCACTAGGTTGCTGTAACGAAAATTTTGTTTTACTTAAATAATCTTAATGTATATGAATAATATTAACCGATTAATGAGAATAAAATTTTGTTTAAATCAATTTTTAGGAAAGGTATTACTGTCAAATAAAATTTATATGCAACTAGTTCCTCAATACATAGAATAATCAACTATTCTATGTATGGTTAGCAACCAAATCATCATCGTCTGGAGATACAAGGAGATTTGAGTTATTACCTTAAAATTGAAAACCATCAAAACTTGTGTCTTCTACAAACTCAATAATCAATTTAGAATTTTAGATTTTACTGATTTATGAAAAAAGGTTTACTGTTATACTTACTGATTACTGCCTCTGGGATTTTGAATGCTCAAGATAATTGGATATGGCCTGAAGATAGTACAATGGCCATAAGAAATATTGCCTATTATACAGATAGAATGAGAACGAAGGACTATCAAGGAGCTACCGAGTACCTAGAGTGGCTTTTAGTAAACGCGCCCAATATCAATAAATCAATTTACATCAATGGGGTCAAGATCTACGACTTTTTAGCAAATGAAACAAATGATAAAAAATTAAAACAAACTTACCTAAAGAAAAAATTATCTCTGTATGACCAAAGATTAAAAATTTATGGTGAGACCAAAGAATTGCTCTACAGACGATTATTGACTGCCTACAATGTTGAAAAAAATAACCCTGAAAAACATCAATTGTTGAACGATCAGGCGATAAAGGTGATGAGCTTGTATGGTAATGATGTACCTGAAAATATATTTGTTATTTCTATGGATTTGATAAGACGCAAATCCATACAAGACAAAGAAAAAAGTCCAATAGAAATTTTACATCAATACGACCAATTACTTAATAAGTTTGACAACAATAATCAGAAGAGTAATAAAACCTATTTGATTTTAAAAAAGATGATGGCTAGTGCTGTTTCGCTAGATTGTGAGCTTTTAAACAATTGGTTAAGTAACAAACATGAAATCCAACAACAAGATACCATTTGGTTAAAGAGGGCTGTTTCTTATGGGTTAAATATGCAATGTCAAGAATCATCGTTTTTTGTAGAAGCAGCTGACAAGATGATTGAAAAATCTCCTAGTTACTCATTGGCCAGGCTTTTGGCTATCAAATATGAGAAACGCAATGAATTTAATAAATCAGAAAAATATTACCTCCTTTCCATTAACCTAGCTCCTGATAATGAGAAGAAATTTCAAGCATTGATGAGTTGTGCCAGATATTACCACAGAAGATCCAAATGGGCTTTATCTAAATCAAATATAATAGCCGCAAAGAATCTTAACTCTAGTAATAAAGAGACTGAGGCGTTGCTTGGAGATCTTTATTTTGATGGAGCAAAAAGTTGCATGAAAAAAATAAGTAGGGTAGAGGATAGGGCTATTTACATAGCAGCACATAAACACTATAAATTAAGTGGGAAAAAAAATAAAATGACATTGGCCTCTCAGCAGTTTCCATCTATGAATGATATTTTCAGTGAAGGACTTAATGAAGGTGATGTCATTAAAGTTGGTTGTTGGGTAAATGAGGAAGTAAAACTTAAACGAAGGGAAAACCTACAGAACTGATGAAAAAGATATCTAATTACTATTAATTTTTTTTACCCCGAATGATGCATTAGACTTTTAAGAGAAAATCATAAATGACTGTTATTATGGTTTGCATCAAATTTCTATTGCACCATTCGGGTTTAAAGGTGCCTTAAGACCGAAGATATTACTTGCTTGAATTAGGATCTATTATGCGGTATTATTTAGGTTAAGTTTAGCTATGCAGGGCAATGCTAATAGGATAAGGTTTTAAGGCATTCTTTTACCATTTGTAGAATAAACCAATACTTATTGCTGGTGATGCAGCAACTGAATTACCCGAACCACCCCCTAATGAAACAAGAGCACCCAAGTTGCCAGAAATCCTTTCCACTAATAGCTTGATCAGAAAGGCATTGTATTCTTGTATGCTAGTATAAAAACCAGTAGCTAAATTAGTTTCGCTATCCACTAAAGGATCTCCATTATCTAGCCTATTAATAGCATTAATGTTGAGGATCAAGCTGACATTTTCAGCTGCTTTTAAGCCACCTTCTATTCCGTAATTTAAGATATGATGATAATTACTGGTTCTTATACCATATCCAAAATACCCATATACAAACCAGTCATCGTTACTCAATCCTGCAGTAAGTTTCGGAATAAAGGTAAATGCATCAACTCCAGTACTTAAACCTGTTTGATTATCAAAAGATCTGGTAGGCAAGTCTCCTTGAAAAATGACACCCGCTGCAAAATTTCTTTTTTTATAAAAGCTGTATTTTGCTGCCAATGAAATATTTCCTAACCCATTAAGAGAGCCTTCTTGGGTAAGCGGATTTAATGTTTCTTCAGTTAGTGAACCACTTTTTACAAACACATAAGGGATATTTAATGAAAAAGTAACTTTATCATTAATCCCAAAATCTAAATAGGCCGAAACCGTTCTGTCAGATAGTTCTCTCTCAGTATTAATTGTATTGCCATTCCCTGCAAATAAGGTTGAGTAAGTAGGGATTGAGGTGTACAAAACTTGCCCATAACCTTTACCTTTTCCACTTGCCCAAGGACTTTGTGCATAGATGGTAATTGGAACTAGCAATAAACAAAACAATAAAAATCTCTTCATGACTTAATAAATTCTTGTTATATTGGCATACGCTTTAATTTTACATATGATCATATGAAGTGTCATAGTTGACTAGATTTGAATTCTAGCCGACATGTTTCGTGATCGCACTACCGAGTTAATCAGATTTTAAGTTTCGTTGTTTAGGTATTGTGTCTATTATAAACAATAGGTATATATAACTAATTTTTCAACTAATTGTGAAAGCTAAACCGTTAGCTGTACGATTTATGAAAATTTATTGCCTTTTGATTCTTAAAATGACAAAAAAAATGGTTGATTTGTTTATCACATAATTATTCTTTTTAAACCAGTAATTCTTAGGTTTAGTCGAAAACTGCTGTTATTGTGTGATAGATATTCATAAATTACTCACATCTAGTATGGATAGTAATTGATAGATTCTAAATGATTATAAATTAATAGATGTCACTAATTGCAAATGAAGTTAACATAGATCCTTTGATAGATTTTAAAGGTCTAATCGTTATTTTGAAGCCTTCTAAAAGGAAGAAAATCAAGAAAGTTAGAGTAAGTATTAAAGGTGCTCTCAGTATTCATAATGCGCTTCATTTTAAGGAGAATATCGGTGAAGTCTTTAATGATTTTGACTTTGTAGATTTTTATTTAGATGAAATTGATTATTTAGACTTACCATTTATGCAGACTTTGTACCATATTAAAGAATACTATGCAAAAGTAGGCAAAGTAGTAACTATAGACTCTAAGTTTGATGATGATCTGAAAAAAATTATTATCAGGTCAGGGTTTGAGAATTTAATGATCAAACCAAAAAATGTTTGATATGAAAAAAACTATACTGATAGTTGACGATTCAGAAAGTATTAGGGAACTAGTCGCGAAGATCCTAGAAAATGCTGGCTATAATGTTTTTAGAGGTGTAAACGGAAAAGATGGACTAGATGTGTTACGCACTATTGAGAATCAGGTTTCACTAGTAATAACAGATTTATTTATGCCTGTAATGGATGGTTTTGGACTGATAAATGAGATTAGGAATGACGAAAAGTATCTCTATACACCAATTTTGATGCTGACTACGGAATCTAATATGGAGAAAAAAATGGAAGCTAAAAAAGCAGGTGTAACCGGTTGGATTGTGAAACCATTTGAAGAAGCAAAATTACTCAAAGTTGTTCGTAAAATCATAAGATAATGTCTAACCTTAGAGATATATACCTAGAAGAAGCTGAGGATCTTTTCAAGAAAATGGAAGAGTCCTTATTGCTTTTGGAGAAATCTCCAGGAGACTCTGATGTTTTAGTAGCTGATGTATTTAGGTCAATGCACACTCTGAAAGGTAGCAGTGGAATGTTTGGATCTGTTAAAGTTGCAGATTTTGTGCATCACCTTGAAACCATTTACGATAAGGTGAGATCTGGCGAAGCCCTTCTTTCCAAACAAATTATTGATTATACATTTAAATCTTTAGATCTGTTAAAAAAGATTGTTTTAGATCCTGAATTAAAAAATACTTCAAACAAAGAAGAATATGAGACACTTAAAAATGAGGTAATCAATTTATTAGATACAGTAGAGAGTCAAGAGGCATTGTTAATAGTCAAAGACTCCATTGAATCTAAAGTAACCTATCATATTCAATTTAAACCTAATGAGAATCTTTTCTTAAACGGAACTAATCCTCTATTATTGATAGATGAGTTATCAGATTTAGGAGAGGCAAGAGTGTTTCCTAGGTTTGACGAGAGAATTGTAGACAACTCTTTTGAGCCAAAAAAATCCTATGTTACTTGGGATGTTTTTCTTGTGAAGAGTAAAGGAATAGACCCTATTAAAGACGTATTTATTTTTGTAGAGGATGATTCTATTATTGATATAAACGAAATAGCCGAATATGATTTATTAAATCAAGACTCTTTTATAAAAGAAATAAGTGGAAGATCTTATAGCGATAGATCAATTGACCCAGAAGATCTTAAAAAGATAGTAGAACAGTTACAACCCGAAGAAGGTAATCTAAATGATAAAACTGAGATATCAGCTGAAGAATCTGTTGAAGAACTGCCTACATTTAAGAATAGAGTAAGTGAGACTTTTAAAATTAAAAAAGCAACTTCTACCATTAGGGTACCTACTGTGAAGTTAGACGAACTAATGAACTTAGTAAGTGAATTAGTAACAACACAGGCCAGTCTTTCTCTTTATACTGATAAAAAGGAAGAAGATGACCTTCAGACTATAACTGAAAGTATTGAGAAATTAACTCGTCAGTTAAGGGATACAGCTTTTGGTATGACGCTGATCCAAGTTGAAAGTCTTTTTAATAGATTTCAAAGAGTATTAAGAGACCTATCAAGCCAACTTGGAAAAGAAGTAGATTTTCTGACTGAAGGTGGTGACACAGAACTAGACAAAAGAGTTATCGAAAATGTCAGTGATCCTCTACTACATTTGATTAGGAATAGTTTAGATCATGGTATAGAATCAAAAGAAGAAAGAGTCAAAAAAGGAAAGCCTGAAAATGGTTACATAATGCTTAGGTCCTATTACTCAGGAACCAAGGTGTTTATTGAAATAGAAGATGATGGAAAAGGGATAGATCCAGAGAAAATAAGAGAAAAAGCAATTGAAAGAGGTATTATTTCCAAAAGTGACGTCTTAACCAGAGAAGAAATCTATGATTTGATATTTACCCCTGGATTTTCATTGGCGAAAGATGTAACAGATATTTCAGGAAGAGGAGTAGGGATGGATGTTGTTAGAAGAAATATCCATGACTTAAGAGGAGATATAAAAGTACATTCAGAAATAGATAGAGGTACTGTGATTACCCTAGGTTTACCTATCACTTTATCAGTTATAGATGGCTTACTTATTAAAGTTTCAAATACTGATTTTATAGTTCCCCTTATGGAGGTAGAAAGGTGCTATAAAATTAACAGGAACGAATACGTTAATAAATTTAACCAATTAGTAATGGTGGAAGGTGAACAGCTGCCATTTGTTGATTTGAGAAGAGTTTTTAATTACGATCTTGACGGGGATAGAGAAGAAGAATACATTGTTATCGTTCAAAACAGAGGTCTCAAGATTGCGATAGCTGTAGACAAGATAGAAGGAGAATATCAGGCGGTTCTAAAGCCAGTTGGGAAATATTTCAAAGAACAACAATTTATCTCTGGAGCAACTATTCTCGGAGATGGGACTATGGCATTGGTTTTAGATGCCTATAAAATAATAGAACAAAAAGAACTTAAGTACAAACGAGCAATAATATAGAAACATATGTATGTAATTAATTAATTAACAATTTTCAACTAAGCTACACTAATGACAATTAAACAAAGTATTTACATAGGGGCAGGAGCAGGTCTTCTTTTTATGCTATTGATCACCTTTGTCCTATTTACAAAAATGGGGAATCAGTTAGACACTGCCGTAAAAATAGATAAGTCTCTATCATTGACTACGGAAGCCAATGAATTAAAAGAAACGATGATCAAGAGACGTTATGATTTGTTGTATTACATAACTTCAGGAAAGAATGATTATTTGACATCGCAAAATTCTGGTGCAAAATCGTTTAGAACCAAAATTAGAAAATTAACACAGGTAGTTGATTCAAGTAGTATTTATTTTAAACAAATAACTGATTTGATCACTTTTGAGCAACAGTGGCAAGATCAAATAGTCAGCCCACTAGTGAATATGAAATCCAATGAAGATCAATTTGAACAGTGGGCAATCATTGATTTGTTTAGTAGTAAAAATGCAACTCTTAGTTTTGCTAAAATCCTTGAAGGTTTAAGTCACATTTCGACCATAGAAGGTGATAAAATGAAATCAGAGTCTGATTCCATGTTTAGTAATGCATCCATAACTAGAAATGGAGCTCTCTATGGGATGATTTTAATGGCAATCATATATGGCGGTATCGTATATTATGTTGCTAATTCTATGGTAACAAAAATGGCCAGGCTTAACAGGGCTATCAAAATAATAGCTGGAGGGCATCTGTCTTTTAAAATTGGGAAAACTAATGGAAAAGATGAATTTAGTCAAGCACTTCGATTGATAGAAGAAATGGCCGGACAGTTACAAAAAATTATGGCTGATGTGACTAAAACTACCTCATCTATTGAAAAAAATATTACTGAACTAACTGACGTATCTCAGGAATTATCAATGGCTTCGAATGAGCAGGCTAGTTCAGCAGAAGAAGTATCGGCTTCCATGGAGGAGATGTCAGCCAATATTGAGATGAATAAAAGTTGTGCTCAAGAAACGGAAACTTTAGCAGTGAATGCAGCTACCAACATTGTCTCAGGTAATGAAGCAGTAAATACAACAGTTGATTCAATGAAGTTGATTACTAATAAAATTTCAATTATTGGTGAGATTGCCAGGCAAACAAACTTATTAGCATTAAATGCTGCTGTTGAAGCAGCAAGAGCAGGAGAACATGGTAGGGGGTTTGCCGTAGTGGCAGCTGAAATCAGAAAATTGGCTGAAAGAAGCCAGTCTGCTGCCAATGAGATAGATGATGTATCATCTAGTGGTGTAGATAAGGCCACACATTCAGGTGAATTACTACAATCTGTGGTAAATCAAATAAAACAAAACGCTGATTTAGTTCGAACTATTTCAGAAGCAAGTGTGGAACAAAGTAGCGGTGCATTACAAATCAATACTGCTATTCAAAGCTTAAATATGATCGTGCAAAAAAATGCTGGCGTTTCAAATCAGATTTCGGAAAATGCGGTAAACCTGAAAATTAAGGTTAATAACTTAATAGAATCTTTGGTCTATTTTAAAGTAGACGCTGTAGATAATGTAATTGGTTAGAAGATAATTTTGGATATAAACTGGGTTTTATTTTAGTAAAGGATCTCAATAAGTAATTAAGAAAATGAGTGTTTTTAGAGACCAAGAAGAAAAAGTAGTAGAAGAAGTAAATTCATATTTGTCATTCAAATTGGATAATGAATTTTTTGCTTTAGATGTCAAAAAAGTCATTGAAATAATAGAGGTGCCTCATATTACTAGCGTGCCTTTATCACCCAGTTATATGTCTGGAATTATCAACCTAAGAGGTAAGGTATTACCATTAATAGACACTAAAGTTAAGTTTGGACTAGAGCCAGTTGAATATACCATTGATACTTGTATTATCGTAATTGAAATAAAAGTAGAAGATGAAGTAATTCAGGTTGGGACATTGGTTGATCAGGTATTGGAGGTTATTGAAATAGGAAAGTCTCATATTCAGCCATCACCTACCATAGAGGCTAAATACCCTTTAGAATATATTCAAGGCATGTTTAGAAAAGATGATAATTTTATCATGCTAGTCAGTTTAGAGAAGGTATTTTCTATAGATGAAGTCTATTTTATGCAAGATACCAATGACAATGAACAAGAGCAATTAGATAGCAAAGCTTAGTAAATAAGTGATTTTTTGCATGGATAAATATGATGTCAAATTAGAAAAGACGATAAAATAATGAGGTTAACAATAAAAAGAAAATTAATCATTTATTCTGGCAGTGTATTCGTTATTTTAATTCTTATCGGGTTATCTGTTTTTGGATCTTTCAGCAAAATAAAAGGGATAATTGATGTAAGCTTAGGGTTAAGAGAAGTTCAAGTAAGTTTAATGTCACTAAAAGAATCTAAAAATAGCATGATGATTGATATGCGAAGCAGTCAACAATCGTTGGGCGATAACCAAAAGAGATTCTTAAAAAAGTTTGAAGATAAACTGAGTTCTAATGTTGAAATGATTAACAATTTCCAAGAACTAGAAAATTCCTATTCTTACGGAATTTCAAAACAATTATCTCTTTTGAAATCTATGCATTTAGATTACAATAAGAAAATACCTGTTTACATTCAGAGATTTCATGAGCGAGGTTTCGGAAATTACGGTGTGACAGGAAGAATGCAAGAGATCTGCGAGGAATTATCAAATAACCTAACAAGTCAAAGAAATCAAATCGATATTTTGACCATCATTAGCAATGAAAAGAAATACTTACTATTCTCTGATTTAGCTTACCTAGAAAGTATCAAAGAGGCTATTGCGGACTTGAAACGAAGGAATAACAGTACTAGTGTTAGACAAAAATTAGATGAATACGGTCAGTTGCTAAATAGAGTAGTAGAAATAGATAAGACTGTTGGGTTAGATAATAAATCTGGAATACGTGGAGAATTATTTACGCTGTCTAATAAAATGGATAATACTATTGATGAGATGTTAATAGTTATTAATCAAAAGAGTGAAAGCGGTAGGAGCAGAACAATGTGGTTGATTTTTGGAATGATTTTCATTGGTATTTTCATTAGTATTATTATTTCTGCTTGGGTAATTTGGGGAGTTTCAAAATCTATTAAGATCACTCTTAATACGATTTCAGAATTTGCTAATGGCAATCTAAATTCCCATGTAAGTTATGAAAGTAAAGATGAAATTGGTGATCTGATGATAAATTTCACAGGGATCATACATCGTTTTAGAGATATTGTATCTACTGTAGTAGCAAGTAGTAATCACATAGCAAGTGCAAGTGCAGAACTTACATCTTCTTCGCACATTATGTCAGAGTCAGCTTCAGAGCAAGCAAGTACAGCCGAAGAAGTTTCTTCTTCCATGGAGGAGATGGCCGCTAACATAGACCAAAACACTGCCAATGCTAGGGAAACAGAGAAAATTTCTTCTAAAGGTGCTGGAGAAATTGAAGAAAGCAATATGTTAGTTCAAAAAACACTGGAATCTATGAAAGAGATTATTCAAGATATTTCTATAATAGATGAGATTTCAAGACAGACTAATTTATTGGCCCTTAACGCTGCAGTGGAAGCTGCAAGAGCAGGGGAACATGGTAAGGGTTTTGCAGTAGTAGCTGGTGAAATCAGGCGATTAGCAGAAAGAAGCCAAAAAGCTGCTGAAGATATTAATCAGAAATCTAGTCATGGTATAGAGATGGCTGAGACTTCAAAGAAAATGTTGGCCAACCTAGTTCCTGAAATTAAGAAAACAGCGGAATTAGTAAAAGATATAAGTGCAGCAAGTGCAGAGCAAAATAATGGTGCAGAGCAGGTAAATGGCGCTATTCAAAACCTAAATCAAATTGTTCAGCAAAATGCAGCTATCTCAGAAGAAATGTCTGCGAGTTCCCAAGAACTTCAAGATATGGCTTTAAAAATGATAGAAATTGTGTCATTCTTCAAAATCAGTCTCGAAAACGATAAAAATGAACAAGAAAATGACTCGTTAGGCGAAGTTAATTCTATTAGTGGAGAACAAAATGAATCACAAATGGAAGAATTACCGAATACAGCTCAAGACAGTGAGTTTGAATCATTCCATAAAGGTGTAGAGATTGATTTAGATAGTGATGTGAATGATTCTGATTTCGAAAAATTTTAATAAGAAAATTAAATAACACAAGTGAATATCAAAATACCATATAACATTTATGAGAAGGAACGGATAAGTGATCAAGACTTTGATCGGTTAAGTACGTTTGTTACTCATCATTATGGTATTAAGCTTCCCAAGGTTAAAAAAGTAATGGTGGAAGGAAGGCTTCAGAAAAGATTGAGAGCTACTGGTGTTGGAAATTTTAATACCTATTTAGAATTAATATTTAGTGAGCAAGGTAAGGCTGAAATAGTCAATATGATAGATGCTATATCTACTAATAAAACAGATTTTTTCAGAGAATCGGCTCATTTTGATTACTTGATAACTCATCTTTTACCAACCTATTTAGAAGTTAAAAATAAAAAGAACATTTCTATTTGGAGTGCTGCCTCTTCAACAGGTGAGGAAATTTACACTTTAGCCATGGTTTTTGAGGAATATAATTCAAAGCAAGAATTTTCTAGAAAAATTGACTATAAAATATTAGGAACGGATATCTCTGTAGAAGCAATTAAAACAGCTAAATCTGCAGTTTATGCATATGATAGGATTAAAGATGTCCCTTTGGAACTTCGTGATAAGTATTTTTTAAGAAGCAAAGATCGAAGTGCTAACAAAGTAAGGGTTATTCCTACATTACGAAGCAAGGCTACCTTTCAAAGGCTGAACTTAATGGATAATCAATATACCTTATCAGGAGAATTTGACATAATTTTTTGTAGGAATGTATTGATTTATTTTGATAAAGAAACACAAGAAGCAGTTATCAATAAATTATGTCAAAAGTTAAGAGTAGGAGGTCTGTTCTTTTTAGGACACTCTGAATCAATTATTGGGAAGAATGTCCCTTTGGAACAATTGAAACCAACAATTTATAAAAGAATTTGATCATGGAAGGATTAAACGAGATAGTAAAATTGCAAGAAGAATTGCAAATAGTAAATCAAAAACTACTCAATGCTGAAAAAGTAAAGAGTGATTTCCTATCCAATATAAAGAATGAGATTAATAACCCGTTGACTTCAGTTTTGGGACTACTAAAAGTGGCAACTGGCAACCCTGATGATGTGGGAGGTAATGCTAAGATTACTCAGCTAGTATATAAAGAAATATACAACCTCAATTTTCAAATGAGAAATATCTTAACGGCAGCTGAAATAGAAGCTGGTCAAGCTTTAATCAATGTCTCAAAATTTAATTTAAATGAATTAGTTCACGAGGTTACCACTTCTTTAACTGGCCAAGAAGAAGCACTAAGAGATTCAGTAGACATAGAAGTAGGAAGTGAGGAGATATTTGTGACTGATAGAGAGAAAATGTCTATTATACTTTCAAATTTACTTTCTAATGCTTTAAAGTTTAGCAAAAGTGAGAAGAACGTCATTGTAAGATCAACCTATGATGAATCTGATAATTTAGTTTTATCTGTAGTAGACTTTGGTGTAGGAATCAGTAAAGCTGATTTAAATTTAGTTTTTGATAGGTTTAAACAACTTGATAGCGGTACTAGAAAGGAGTTTGGCGGCCATGGGTTAGGATTGGCTGTTGTACATTCATTAGTGAGTATGTTAAACGGAACTTTTACTTTGAATAGTGAAGAAGGAAAAGGGACAGTATTTATAGTTACTGTACCCCCTATTGGAGAGTTTCAATCAGAGTCGGTGTTTTATGATGATGATGAAGGTATTTTATTTGGTCAGGATGAAGATGAAGAAGAATTGTTTTGATTGAGAAAAAGATAGATATAGAACAACATTATTTGTACCCATCTAACTTCTTTGTTAGTGATAAACCGTTTATTGTAACTACAGTTTTGGGTTCATGCATTTCGGTTTGTTTGATCGATAAAGAAAAGAATATTGGCGGTATTAATCATTTTATGTTGCCATTGTGGAATGGAGAGGGGCTAGCTTCCGCAAAATATGGAAATATAGCCATGGAAAAGTTATTGGCACGAATGATTAGTTTGGGTAGTAGAAAAAACTCCATAGAGGCAAAAATGTTTGGAGGAGCCAATCAATCAAATTTCACTATGCAAATAGGTGCTAGAAATAGAGAGATGGCAGCTCAATTTTTAAATGAACATAAGATTCCGTTAGTGGCTGAGAGTACTTTAGGCACTTTGGGGAGAAAAATAATATTTAATACCAGTACAGGAGTTGTCAAAATGAAATTAATACGTCCAGCTTCTAAAAATATCTTTCAGGATTGAAAAGTAAGATAAAAATATTGATTATTGATGATTCAAATCTAGTGAGACAGTCACTTAAGACTGTTTTGAGCAAAGATGAAGACTTAGAAATAATGGGGATGGCCAATGATCCATATGATGCCGTTAGACAGATTAAAGAAGCTGTACCAGACGTCATTACTTTGGATATTGAAATGCCTAAAATGGATGGTATTACCTTCTTAAAAAAACTCATGAATCAACATCCAATTCCTGTGGTTGTGATTTCTACATTAAGTAAAAGAGGAACTAATGAAGCGCTTAAAGCCCTTGAATACGGTGCAGTTGATGTAATGCACAAACCTCAGATTACAAACGGAGATGAGTTAGATAGACATGCTGTTTATTTATGTAATGTGGTTAAGTCTGCTGCGAGAGCGAATTTGAAGAAACTGAATCAGAAAGAGATTGCTAAGATCAAGCCTATCAAAAAGACTGATAAAGCAATTAATCAACCATTAGTTCCTTCAAGAAAAGTGATTGCAATAGGTGCTTCTACTGGTGGAACAGAGGCAATCAAGAATGTTTTGATGAACCTTGATGAAAATTCACCAGGAGTAGTTATTGTACAGCATATGCCTAAAATGTTTACTAGTCAATTTGCCGATAGACTCAATGCGGATTGCCGTATTGAAGTAAAAGAAGCAACTGATGGTGACATTGTAATGAATGGGTTGGCATTAATAGCTCCAGGAGATAAACACATGATGCTTAAGCGGCAAGGAACTTCTTATGTAGTAGAAGTAAAAAGTGGGCCGTTGGTTAATAGACACATGCCTTCTGTAGATGTACTTTTTAAATCTGTTGCCAGGTATGCAGGTAATCAAGCCATTGGGGTTTTGTTAACAGGAATGGGAAAGGACGGTGCTAAAGGGCTTTTAGAAATGAAGAATTTAGGCGGGGATACAGTAGCGCAAGATGAAGAGTCAAGCGTTGTGTTTGGTATGCCTAAAGAAGCCGTCAATTTAGAAGCAGCAAAACATATTATGAATTTAAAACAAGTAGCAACTTACTTAAGTGATATTTAAAAATTGAATAGTTGAATATTAAAATTACGGAATGATCAAGCAATTAAAGAATTATTAAAAATCAGACACATGCTAAATAATTTAGGAGAAAATGAAATAGAAGTAGCAACCAAACTTATTAATGGTGGCTTATCCATGGCGAAGACCTCTATGGAACAGATTTTACAAAGCCCTATTAATATAGAGAAAGTGGATTATGGAAATGATGCACAAGGAATAGGCAGTAAGTATAACATGCTTGACGGTAGTAGTGTATCTTTACTTAAAACAGAGTTGATGGGTGACTTGAAAGGTTCTTGTCATTTAATTTTCACTGCTGATGAGGTAGATAAAATTAATAGAGCTTGTTTGCCTGAGAAAGTTCTTGCCGATGATTCAGAACAAGCTAAAATGATGAAAATGGGCTTTTTAACTGAGATAGATAATATGGTAGCAGCTGCTGTGATAACAGAGTTTGCCAATTTCTTAGGGTTAGACTTATATGGTCAGGTGCCATCGCTACATGTGGTTAAACCTGAAGATGTAAATGACTATCTTGGGAAAGAATCGAAAGTATTTGATACAGTGATTCACTTTAAGGCTATCTTTAGCGGATCAGAACTTGGAATAGCGCCACATTTTGTATGGATGGTGCAAGATGAGTTCATGAATAAGATCAAAGAAGTATCCTAACTTATGTAAATATTTGAAAATATTTATATAAAGGGTAATAAGTAAAAGATTGTTAAATAATATGTTTGTAGACTAAAGAGTCAACAACAAGTAAGGTTAAACATTAAGAAAACGACAAAATAAATATAATATGAGTAATAGCGTACTGGTAATAGATGATTCCATTTATATGAGATCCCTCATTAAGGACGCACTGAGTGGAAAAGGTTTTGAAATAGTAGGTGAGGCTGCAGACGGTGAATCTGCCATTGAATTATCATTAGAGTTACAACCCGACCTAATCACTTTAGACAATGTACTACCTGATATGATGGGCCTAGAAATTCTTAAGGAATTAAGAGAAGAAGGACTTGATTCAAAGGTAATCATGATTAGTGCTGTAGGACAGCAGACAGTCGTAAATAAAGGGTTAGCATTAGGAGCAGCAGATTATGTTGTAAAACCATTCACGGCAGATAAACTGTTAGAGATTGCTAATAAAGTAATGTTGGATTAATAACACAATTTACCAGCTAGAAATTATTAAGTAACCTAAAAACGGTTATAATGAAGTTATTAAAAATCACATGAAAAGCTTACATAACCTTCCAATTAAAGCAAAATTTGGTATCGTAATCATTCCATTGATTATGATTATCATATTCTTTGATATTTTTCAAATAAAACATCACTACTATGATTACCAAGACTCCAACCGGCTAAATAAAGCTATTGTACTTGGAGTTGAAATCAATCACGTTGTTCATGAAATTCAAAAAGAAAGAGGGATCACTTCAGGTATTTTAACAACTAATTCTTCAATCGATAAATTTAAGGAAGAGCTAGTTACACAAAGAAAGCGTACTGACAGTACACTGACAGCCTATCTTAACGAATTGAAGGAAAAGAATAGTCAAGACCTATTAAAGCTTCACAGAAGAGATATCGATAAATTAAATGATCAATTTGGAAAGCTTCAAGAATTGCGAAAAGCTGTAGATAGAAATTCTATCAATACAGATCAGGCAATAGAAGCATATGCAGAAATAAACTCCATCGCTTTATTGGCTGTTAATGAATTGATCAAAGAGACTCGCGATAAACAAGTGACCCAACAGGTGCATGCGATGATTTACTTTTTAGAATCTAAAGAGTTGGCAAGTATAGAAAGAGCTATAGGAACTCAGCTTTTCTCTTTACAAGATAGAAGGGAAGATTTGGTAAGAAGATTTGCAAGTCTTGTAGCTGAGCAAGAAGCTTATATGAAATCCTTTTTGATAATTTCAGATTCAGAATCCGAGAGTTATTATAATAATATAGTAGAAGGAAAAGAAGTAGAAGAAGTTGTCAGGTTACGAGAAGTAATATTATCAAGAAGTAATCAAGAGGAAAACCCAAATTACTGGTATAAGGTAATTACCGGTAAGATTAATTCACTTAAGAAGGTAGAAGACTATTTAGCAGAAACCATCCATCTACAAACTGAAATCATAGCAAGCAAAGCTAAGGTCGGATTATGGGGTTTTTTAGTATTGGATATTTTAATAGGAGTGATTGCCTTATTAATTACCTGGACAATAGCTGTTAATCTACTAGGTAATGTAAAAAAACTAGAAGACTTTACAAGAAAGTTATCATCTGGTGATTTGTCACAAAAAATTGACATTGAAAGTAATGATGAGATTGGTCAATATGCCAATACTTTCAATAAAATGGTAGAAACAGTCAATATATCCCAAAAAGAAACTCAAGAAGCAAGGGATAAGGCAACAGAAATGTATGAAAATACATATAAACAATCTGAGGTAATACTAGAAAATGTTCAGCAAGGTATCTTCTTATTAGATCCTAGTTTTAAAATCAGTAATCAATACTCCAAAGCAATGGAAGTGATTTTTGATAATCAGTCTATCGCGAATGAAAACTTTTCAAACTTTATGAGGCCTCTGGTTATCCCTAGAGACTTAGAAGCGCTGGAGATGTTTATGAGACATCTCTTTAATGAAGACATGGATGAAGAAGTAGTAAATCAACTGAATCCTGTAGAACAGGTTAAAATATTTACAGATCAAGATGGGATTATCAATACGAAGTATGTCCGGATTTTATTCTCACGAGTCATTAGAGATAGTGAGATTCAAAATATCCTAGTAACCGTATCTGATGAAACAGAATCAGTACTGCTACAACAGCATATAGAGGACGCAGAAGCAAATAAGAAAATAGAAACCGAACAACTCTTAAGCATTCTAAAAATAGATCCTTCCTTACTAAGAGGATTCTTGTTTAACTCTCGTAAAGGGTTGAGGTCTATATCTGAAGAATTTGAAAGAAATGGTGACAATGATATGGGAGATTTGTTAACATTCACTTTTCAGGCAATCCATAATATCAAAGGCAATGCTTCATTGATAGGTTTACAGTTAGTTACTGATAAACTCCATAAAATTGAAGAAACTATTACCAGTATGAAACAAAAAAATGTTACTGGAAATGATTTCTTATCTTTATTATTTGAAATTGATGAATTAGATAAGGTATTGGTTTATATGAGTGAACTACTAAGAAAAGTTGCTGATATCTATAAAAACTTCCCTACTACAGGACACGTAGTTTCAAATATTTTAGTAATTGACTCATTAGAAAAAGGATTACATAGAATTAGTAAGGAAATAGGCAAAGAAGTTAACTTTGATTTTGAGAATGACAAAAATATTGTGATTCCAGATAATTACATTACTCCATTTAAAGATGTAATGATTCAATTAATCAGGAACTCTCTTTCACACGGAATTGAACCTAGGCATGATAGATTGGCTCTTAATAAAATAGAGAAAGGAAATATTTCTATCACATTAGACCAAGAAGAAGAAAATGAAATGACTATTATTTATTTTGATGATGGTGAGGGAATTGACCTAAAGAAAATACAAGAATCCGCTATTTCTAAAGGGATAATAGCTCATAAACTAAATGATAAAGATAAAATCATAGATTTGTTATTTCATAGTGGCTTTTCTACTGCAAATCAAATAGATGAATATGCAGGTAGGGGTGAAGGTCTAGGACTTGTAAAATCAATAATAGAAGAACATGATGGACAATTTACCATCAATTCTGAGCATAAAAAATTCTTTGAAATGGTAATAAAATTTCCTTTGAAAGGAGATATAGAAATAAGCAACGAAGTATGATAAAGTTATTAATAGTAGATGATTCCTCTATCATGCGGAGAACGATAGAACGCAATTTGGGTCACTATAATCTTGAAATTGTTGGGACTGCAGCTACTGGTGTAGAGGCATTGGAACTGGTTAAAGAAAAGAAACCGGACATTATTACTTTAGATATTACAATGCCCGAAATGGATGGTATTACCTGTTTAGTTGAGATTATGAAGATACATCCTCAGGCAAAAGTGATGATTATAACCGCTCTCTCTGATAAATTAACTGGGTTACAAGCTTTAGACAAAGGCGCAAGAGGTTTTTTATATAAACCTGTGAATTCAATGGCATTATCTAAAGCGTTTGATAAATTACTAAAACACAAATCATCCGATGGAACGGAGAAAAGAGGAGTTTGAGGCAACATGTAAGTTATTCATTGACTCAGTGAGTAATTATTTTAAAGTATTGACCGAGGTTAATTCTGAAATGGGTATTCCTTATCTAAAAGAATCTGAAGAGATTGTTTTAAAGGATTTCACTGGTATGATCGGAATATCTGGTAGTAAGAAAGGCTTTGTCTACATATCTGCCGACAAGACTATGTTTGAAGATTTAATCAATATTTTCTTAGGTATAGAAGACGCATCTAATGCTGATATTTTAGATATGGCAGGTGAAATTTCCAATGTAGTTGCAGGAAATGTAAGGGCAAACCTAGGGGCAAACTTTATGATATCTGTACCGATAGTCTTTAAGGGGAAACCCGAAGAGTTGCAATTTCCAAAGAATGTTTCTATCTATGTAATTCCTCTTAAATGGAAAAAGCATAAAGCTTTCGTAGTTGTAGGTTTGGAGTAAGAATAAAAATTGCGCAATCAAGTGAGTAAAAATGCCGAAACCCCTGGTAGAAAAAGAATCAAGGACGAGACTGAAGATAATTACTTTGGTACTTTTCCTGATGAATCTTATTTTAAGGAACTAATTCCTAACTCTTTCATTATCAATAAACCGAAAAATAAAGTAGGTGGAGATGGGTATTGGATTCAAAAAGAACAATCTAGTTTGTTTTTAGTGATTTTTAATTGTTTTGGAAATGGCCATTTAGCAAGTATCATGACGAGGATATATGCTAAAGCAATAAAAGATAACTTTGCTGGAAATGCTGATGAATTCCCTAATCGCCTATTGATGGATATTCATGAGAGTATAAAACTGAAGTTTGAATCAAAAAAGAATATTTTACTTGCCACTGGAGCTGGCTTTGGCATAGTGAAAGTAAATCTCCAATTGCAAGAGTTGGAGTTTGCTGGAGCAAAAATGAACCTTTATGAAGTAACTGAAGAACATAAACTCAAGGTGATAAAAGCTGATCGAATGCAAATAGGGGATTTATTCGATTTTTATCATGAATATAAGACTCATATTATAGACCTTAAAAATAATAAGTCGAGTTTTTACCTAATGAGCGATGGTGTTAAAGATTTGATTGGTGGACCGGGTAACAAAAAACTAGGTAACATTAGGTTGAAAAAGCTGATAGAGGAGGGAAGTAAATTCCCCATGGTAGAACAAAAGAATTACATTAAAAATTCAATGACCAATTGGATGGGACCTAATCAAGCGTTGGATGACTTATTGATGATAGGCTTTGATTTTTCCAATGGATTAGAGAATCTTTGTGATGACTCAGGCCAATAAATGAACCAACCCCGACCCAAGGGTACGGGGTATCTATGGGCAATAATTTAATAATCGACTCAAGAGTCGGGGAATTAATATCCCTTAGGGATTAAAAATTTACTGAATCTACTAGGTTTTATGCGCATGCAAATGAAATTGATTTATTATAGAATAGTATTTGACTTTTGCATTTATTAATCCCTTAGGGATATTAATTCACATCATCGGACAACCCGACTCTTCCTCAGCCACTGAAGCTTCTTTGAGGATGTGTTGAGTTGATCATTAAGATTGTTCATAGGTAATCTTTATCCTTCTGCGAGCGACTTAGGTTTCTCAGCAGAGGCACTGGGTCGAGGTTGATATATTGTTCTTTGGTTACTTTGGTGACCTTCATTAAGGTAAACTAGGATTTCATGATGGTTTTCAACATTTTTAAAAAGAAAATAAAACTATAAGTCCTACAAAATTCCTATTAGAACCAATTTGTTTAGTAAAACTGAGTGAACCAACCCCGACCCAAGGGTACGGAGTATCTATGGGCAATAATTTAATGATCGACTCAAGAGTCGGGATGCCCGACCAGGGGAATTAATACCCCTTGGGTATTCAAGTTTTGCTTGAATAACTTCAAAAAGGATTAGTCAGGCTCAACTACATTTTCTTTTAGCTTATGAATAAAAGTTTCGTCTAATATCCAAATAAGATAAGGAGAGATGTCAAGATCTGTCCCTTTTAAAACCGATTCCATGTAA
>CALGOB010000190.1 GCA_937958005.1 uncultured Cyclobacteriaceae bacterium | reverse complement strand
AAAAAACGGACGAAAGCTAGAGTTGTCAGCCCTTCGATTGATTTATAGGGGGTGTTTTTGAACTTCAGAAATAATCTTTGATTAAACGATATCAAGAGCAGTTTTTCTTCAATTTCAGTTTTACTTGGATGCCAGTAATTTTTAATTATTCCAATACTTAGTCCTACACTAGTTTTGTTTTCAAAATGTATCTCAGCAATAGTGTCAGCTTATTGCTTAGTATTTGCGAAAAACAGATTTGGGCACTTAACAAAATTATAATTACTAGTAATTTCTTCATTTCACGATTTTGCCTACCTTACAAACAACTGGTTGTAAATGAAAGTTAGCACTTTAATAGAGCTTATCACGGTAGAATGGTTATGGTTGCTTTGTTACCTTTTTGCTCAAGTTTATCAACAAATAATTAGTAACTATGAATTCATAATTACTTTGACAGGCTCAGAAAAGTGAAATTTAGAAGGAGTTTTATCTAGACAAAAACCAACCGTGATAATGTCTAATGAGAACTATTTTTTCCGTTACAAACAATTATAGCAGAAAAGAGCTTAACTTTCATTTTACTCTTCACTGCTATTATTTATGTACGTTGGTGGTAAAAGAATTTATCACCATCTATTCTGGCACTCATAGGTTGCTTTTGAAAACAAGCAATAATTACAAGCATGTTGACCTACCAATGTCCATTTAAATATTCTCTACAAAATCTAAAAACACTTTTTTGTGAAGTTCCAGGTCTAAATTAGGAGATATAGCCACGCGCGCAATATAATCTTTATCACCTTCTTTAGTAGTTCCTTGTGTGGAGGTGGCTGGTATAGTCCAATAACAACCTTTTAGCTGACCATAACTTACACAATACTTACTTTCGTGAGGAATTTTATTAATCATCAAATTGATCAACTTGAGATTTAATGCTCTTTTATAAGTTTCTTTTTCCTCATCTGTGTCCCCTTTGGTAGGAAGGTCGAGTGAAAATACAGAGGGGGTGAATCCTTCTTTTGCCAACTCCTCCGAAACAAAATTGATTTTTGCTCCCGGTAATGTATCGTTTATAAAAGTAACAAACTCACGAGTGTTCTGATAAGCCTCCTGAATTCTTTGATTCATAGAGGGTAATTGTTTGGCTAATAATTCATATTGTAAATCTGTGGCTTCATTGTGACAAAGTTTTAAATGCAAGGCTATTTTATCCATCTCCTCATCAGTCTTTTTATTCCCAATACAGTAGCCTGCTGTACATAGCCCGCCACTTGGAAATTTAGACCCACTTGCATAAGATATAGTTCTTACTGTTGAGAGTATTTCTCCTTCACCCAAAAAATGAACATTTGGACAAAACGTCTGATCTAAAATAAATACTGGATCAATCGCAGTTTTACCCGTTGCTGTTTTCCGTTCTTTGCTCAATGTCTCCTTCAGTTTAATCAAATCAGGAACTTCTACCCGAGGGTTTGTAGGTATTTCTGCAATGATATAGGGAATAGCATCTTCCTCAGCTATTTTGTCTAATACTACATCAATGCCTTGAACCATGTCATTACCACCATCTACAGGTAAATCAACCACTTCCACTTGATCTAAGCAAGCAGCTACACGCCTTGCTTGGTCATTAGTACCACCATAACAGTTTGGTGGAACCACAAACTTGATCGCTTTTCCTTGATGCTTTTCTTGCGCATCATGTACAAGACCCATCATGATTGCATATTGGATGGATAATCCACTAGAACCTACCAATGCTTTTGTGTCTGAACCCGTTATTTCTTTGATAGAGTCTATAACAGCTTGTTTGTCAGCAGCTACATCACTTTTCTGCTTTATTAATGAAGAATCACCTATCAGTAACCTTAAAGTAGCATGACAATTGGCTGGTGTCATAGCAATGGTTTCCCTTCTTCTCACATGCTGAATCTCCGAAACATAACTTTCATTTTGTTCCCCGTTGACTAATAATATACTACCCAATTGGGTATTGACATTTATGAGAAAATCTATGTTGGGCACTAGGTTAAAATGATGAACTTCGGCTTGTTCTGAAATGAAGACTGTACTTCCTTCATAGGGAGAAGCTTCTTCTATTTTATCTATTTTCTTTAATTCAAACTGATAACCATAAACATTCTTTAGTATTTCAGGATCAAAAAACTGTGGTAGCTTTTCTTTGTAATAAATACAAGTGTTTTTACCGTCTAATAGATTCTTTCTTAGAATAGCAAAAACAGGAACCGTTTTGGAAGAAAAACTAATTACACTATCTGATTTTAAGTGATTAGACTTAGCGATGACCCACTCTAGTACAGAGGACAATGGGTGGCCTAAGCGGATATAGTCAAAAGCAGTAGGTAATTCATTCAATGCAGTAGAATTGGTATTACTGTTATTGAACAAGGTTTCAAACTGTTCTAAGAATTGAGTTTTAGCAAGGCTTTCATCATAAATATCTAATCTGTGTGTGGTTAGTTTTAACCAGTCAGCAGGCATGTTCTCCAGCACACCTTTTATATAATTGAGTATTTTATTATCTTCCATATTTTCCCTCTGTAAAAAGGCGGCATTATACATTAATTAGCTTGAATTTACATAGTATCCATGAAATAATTATCTATACATTTATTGTTTTTTCTGACATATGCTAATTTAAGCTGCATTATGCCTTAGACTTTTAAGAAAAAATCGTAAATAGCTGTTAGCTAGTTGCTTAAAATCTTATTTACAAAATAAGCATAGCCCCATTATGGCTAGTAAGAAATGCCACCCTAGCAAGGTCTCTACGAGACATTTCATTCTTTACAAACAATCAAAACTGAACCACTTTAGCCTTGAAGAAGATAGGTTTGATTTTCGGCTAAAAGCCTGTTGAACTTAGTCTGTCACCCTAAAGCCTTCAGCAATCTTTATTTAACAGCTCATCAATTCTTTTTAGTATTAACTTTTCAGATTGCAATGGAGAAGAGTCTAGGTTAAAAGGGAAAATTCCTTTTACTATTCCATCCGCATTTACAAACTCATCATAAGTTAACCAAGGTGTCATCTTACGCCCTTCGTTTTCTTCCCTTATTAGGCTCTAGTGTTCGGATGTGTTTTCCTGAACTATCTTGTAACCAACATTCGATGTCTGAATCTCTCCTTACCGCTTGTTTCATATAGTTATCTGCTTCTGACTCTGAGTCGAATATTAACAATAGATTTCCACTGCCTGTAAACAGCGCTAAGTCTGCACCTAGCACATTGCCTGTACTATATTCTACATGCCCAACTCCGAACTGGTGTTGTTTTAATATTTGTTTTTTCATTGTTTTGTAAGTATTTGATGTTTAGTATATTCAATTGTGAGACTATTTTTTTATCATGCATTTAAAATTCAGGCTTTTACCCATCCCTATTTATGAGGCGATGATAACAATACTAGGGCTTTATCCCCCATCCCTTCTAGATTAAGCAGATTATATTCACAGAAAGTATTGATTTTTATATTTCCTATAAGTTCTTTATACATAGAGGGGCTACACTTAAACCGAAAAATTCATAAAGTAATATTATAAGGGATAAAAATCTGGGTGGAAAGTGCTATTTTGAAGTTGAGACAATAAAACAGCCTACTTTTAAACCCACCTAGAAAATGAGTGATAAATATATAGCATATTACAAAGGAGACACAGAAGTTTCAGTTGATTTTTCGGCAGAGCGAATCAGTAGTGATGGAGCTATTGTTCTCTTGGAGAAGTTAGAGCGTAAGCACAAACTAGTACAATATTTCAGCAAATTGATTCCTGATCATCGAGATCAACGTAAAGTCACCCATACTGTCGAGAAGCTACTAAAGCAGCGTGTTTTCAACATGGTTCAAGGATATGAAGATTGTAATGATGTTAATCATCTAAAATCTGACCCTCTATTTGAGCACGTTCTTGAAGGGGATATGGCCTCTCAACCCACACTTTCACGATTCGACAATAGTTTGGACAAGCATAGTATAATTGAGCTGTGTTATGGTTGGGTAGATCGTTACATTGAAAGTCTTGCAGGCAGGCAATGCATCACCATAGATATTGATGCTACTGATGATGCCACCCATGGCAAACAACAACTAGCAATGTTCAATGGTTTTTATGGTCAATTTATGTACAATGAACTACTCTTTCATGATGGAGGGACAGATCAGATCATTGTTCCTGTTTTGCGTCCTGGTAACAGTCATTCCAACAAGTGGTACGTAGCGATTCTAAAGCGTATTATCACTCGTATACGAGGGTTATATCCATCCATGAAAATTAACATTCGAGCAGATAGTGGTTTTAGTTGTGCCTCTTTTTATCAATTAGCCGAAGATTATGATTTACGTTTTTGTATAGCTATACCTAGTAATAATAGGCTCAAAAAAGAAGTAGAGACACTCAGGGAATCAATAAAACAGACCTATGCTGATAAAAATGAAAAACATCAGGAGTTTGCTTCATTCACCTATAAGGCGGATAGTTGGCACAAATCATATCCATGCTATGCTAAGGTTGAAAGCACAGGGGTTGGCACGAATGTCAGGTTCTTTGTTAGCAACTTTGATCAGCAACAGGCCTCTTCTATTTACTTCGATTTTTACCTCAAAAGAGGAGATACCAGTGAAAACAGAATGAACCACTATGGACTGAAAGTCCATAGTTTCAACGAGTCGACTCAAAGTCGACCAGTGGCCTCTATTCCAAAATAAAGTTCGAGCTGCCGTTATCGTTTGGCTGTCTATGATGTTCCAAATAGTCATTAACCATTTCATCGGTTATATTGCCAGTACTCCAACAACCATAACCTATTGCCCAAAAATGACGACCCCAATAACGTGATTTTAGCTCTGGATATTCTTGCTGTAATTTCCTTGAACTTCTTCCTTTCAGCTTTTTAATGATATCACTTAACGATTGAGAAGGACGGTATTCAATGTGCATGTGAACATGGTCTGTAGAAACTACTC
>CALGOB010000189.1 GCA_937958005.1 uncultured Cyclobacteriaceae bacterium | reverse complement strand
TTCCAAAATTTCTCATTTGGCGCTGCTTGGTATTCCTACCTTTTTGCTGACCTATAAACATGACAGATTGTCCATCAATGCTACCAAACCCACCTACCATCGCTTTATCATCCTTTACAGCTCTGTCTCCGTGAAGTTCCACAAAGTCATTTGTAATCTCATAAATATAGTCTAATGTATAAGGTCTTTCTGGGTGTCTTGACAATTGAACTTTTTGCCATCTTGTTAAATTCTTAAAGGTCTCTTTTTTGAGAGAGACAATCTTTTCTTCAAGCTTCTTTACCGCTGCACTTACATCTACATCACTCTCATGAGCGAGTTTTTTCATATCAGCAAGTTTTGCCTCTAATTCAGCAATAGGTTTTTCAAATTCCAAAAGCATAAATTTTTTGTTATTCTTCTGCACAAATGTATGAAAATAGACCAAATTAACCCTTATGATTTGATAGATAATATCAACATCCTAATGATTGTAGTAATGCTATCTCATTTTAAGCAAACATTAGTGCTTTATTGACCAATGAACCAACCCCGACCCAAGGGTACGGGGTATCTCTATCGGCCAAAAGCTTTTTTATCGACTCAAGAGTCGGGGAATTAGGTATCCCTCAGGGATTAAACATCAAACTCTTTTTAAATATTTTATTTTTTTCAGGAATATCATTGAATATCAATAAAAAGAGGATAGCTTTGCATCACCCTAACAAAATAGGGTCACAAAACATAAATGGTGTGGTAGTTCAGCTGGTTAGAATGCCTGCCTGTCACGCAGGAGGTCGCGGGTTCGAATCCCGTCCATACCGCTCTAATTATCAAACACTTACAATTCAAATTGTAAGTGTTTTTTTTATTTAAATCATAAGTAACTTCTAATCTTTTGGATAAGACTAAAACGGAATCAAGCAATAAACCTGTGGAATAGGCAGGGATTCCGCTTTTAAAAAAACAATCATCTAATTTTAGACAGAAATAACAGATAAAAGAGGTGATTTCATCGGTTATTCATCTGATTTTTAACGATTTTATGAAAATCACTCTCCAATCCTGATAACTTTTTAACCTGAGTTCGATTAATAATTTCTTCCATTTTTTATTTCTCAACTCACGTATTCGGCTCATTTACAAGCATTTGTTTTGGCGACTCCGTCTTCAAGCCAGACGGGCTCCTACAGCAACGGCTGCCGCTTTTTGCAGTGGTCCGCCGCCGCGGTGGCAAAAAAGTAGTCGCAGTGGCGAACCACCCAAAAACCCTAGCCGCCATGGAATGGAAAAATTTGAAATCGCGCGACCCCGTCAATCGCTCTGAGAGCGAGCTTAGAGGCTCTTCCCCACAGATTTATTGTTTAATCCACTGAAACAGCTTTATCTGTTTTAGGAAAGTTCTATTTTCCAAAATGGCAATCATTATTATTACGAGACTTATATTTTTTACCCATTATAAAATACAATCTTTAGCACAAAATCAGATGAAATAAACTTTATAATAGTCTTGTTACTTTGATTCAAAAATCTGGCAGACCCAACATCTTTTAAGAAATGGACCAACCCCGACCCAAGGGTACGGGGTATCTATGGGCAATAATTTAATGATCGACTCAAGAGTCGGGGAATTAATATCCCTTAGGGATTAAACATCAGGGTTCAAACAATGAAAAATAAAATCTGAATATTTCTAAAATAATTTTACCGATTATATTGGAAATAAAAAATCAAAATCCTAGCTTTGCATCACCCTAATAAAACAGGGTCACAAAACATAAACGGTGTGGTAGTTCAGCTGGTTAGAATGCCTGCCTGTCACGCAGGAGGTCGCGGGTTCGAATCCCGTCCATACCGCTTTAAAAGCCCTGATTTTCAGGGTTTTTTTTGTTACAAAATATTCACAGCAACCCTTGCTCCGGCTCAAGCAATATTCTTGTGGGGAATTCAGCCTTATCAAATTTTCCTGATAATATAAGTTTAAATGACTGAGACAAGCTTTAAAATTAAAGTATTGATTCTCTAATAGTTAAGATCATTTAAACTGGATATTAGTATTTACTTTTTAAAATGGTGTGAGTTTCAGAGTGAGTATAGTGTGGTTTCTCCACAGATTTCTTGCTTGATCCCTTGCTCCTACAGATCTATGAATTGAACAGCAAAACACATAACTTTAGGTAATAGGCCATCAAAGTGGATCAAGCGATAAACCTGTGGAATAAGGGAATCTTTGAATCCATCTAAAACATGAAAAATTAAATTTTAAAATTTCAAGTATATAATAATCAAATGTTTGACTTCGTGTTTGTTGAAGAAGTTTGAGTTTGAAGGCGAGCTTAGAGACGTTTCCCCACAGATTTATTGCTTGATCCATCAAAATTATCTATTAGACTTTAATTAGAGCTTGTCCATAAAGTAGGAAGAAAGAAAATGATTGATTAAATGAAATCCCCCTACCCCCTTTTAAAAAAAAGGGGGAATCCATAGTGTTTTTATTTCTCTTTTATACTCAAACCAATACATTATGGACAGACACCAATTAGAGCCTCTTTATAATACACCATTTCGCCTGAATTTGCTTTCCTACAAACTCCTCCTAAGTGATGGACAAACGATTGTGGAGACACAATCGTGGGCGGGAGATTGACTTCATAGACAGTCAACATCAAAATAGATAACTTCAGTCAAGTTATATAGTAGACTCTAATAATATTCACTCTTTAAAATAGTTTGAATGCAAGAGTGAGTCTAAAGTTTTTTTCCATTGGTTGATTGTTTGATCTTATTTTTTCCCTACAACTACCACAGCACTTTTTGGCAAACTCCTCTCTCCTCCACCAGGCCAGTGACTGGTAAAATCAAAGTTTGCAACAGATTTGGTTCTCGCGCCAGGGTGTTGAACGCCCACAAAAATAAATTGATCTCCAGGCGCAAAAGCGATTCCACCAAATTCAGCATCATTAGGAGCAGATGCTACTTTAGTCAGCTCACTACTATTGTTCTTCAAAACAAACAACCCATTATTCCCAAAGTCCTGATAGACTCCTTCATTGAGCAGCGAAGAAGGAATAGAGGAAGATATCCACAAATTTCCCTTCGTATCAAAAGTTAAATTAGAAGGACTGCTCAAACCGCTTTCTTCCCCTCCAAGCACTGCACTATCCCATGAAAACTGAGTGCCATCATCTTGAATTTCCAATACCCTCCCAAAGTACTTTTGTTCTTCCAGTGAATAAGATTCTGCTAGAAAGACACTTTTGGTAATTGGATTTATAGCCACTCCTGCTGGATTATCAAGTGGAGTCCCCCCTACCAATATACCTGCATCAGAAAGGTTAATTAACATTTGTTTTTCATCTCCTTCGTATTGGAGATTCAGTTTTTTGTTTGCCAACGATACTTCTATCCATTGACTATTAACTAAGTCTGCCACATAAATAGATCCAGATTCAAAAGAACCTGCTTGATTACTTACAAATTTATAAAAACATCCGCCTGCTTTGTTATCTGAATAATACAAAGTCTTATCATTCAGTGCAATACCTCCTCTTTTCAACCTCCCTGGCGCTGTCAATTTAAGGGCTTTACCCGTTTTTAAATTGGTTTCAATGACCCAGCCATATTGAGTGGGTGTTTCTCTAAAAAAGGACTCCCAATGCATCAAACTAGGATTATACCCTTTTTTGGATTGGCCTAAATCACCGTAAAAGTCTTCAAAATGTGACTCTGCCGTCAAAACTGTATTTCTTTCAGTTAAAAGAACAGCTCTATTGGCCACGGTGCCCCTTGCAGCTTTCCCATCGAATATATCAGGAAAAAAACCAATTTTTTTCTTAGCGCTCAAACTCACGGATCGTGCGCCATTCCTTACCCAATGATCACCGTTTCTTCTTACAGGAATATAACTCGCTCCTACTACTTTCTCTTCTATTTTAATCTGCTTTCTGGTCCTCCCCATATCTCCAAAATAACCTGAAACAAACTTAGGATTCATTAATTCGTGATTAACCCATAACATACCTTCGTCTTCATTTATTGGCAGATAAGCGATCCCACTTACATCAAAACCAAAATCTTCCTCTTCTGTTAAGCTGTCGAGCCCTTTTACAAGCACTTCATAATTAAATCCATTTGATAAAACCAATTCATCCGTAGATTGTGATTCGACATTCGCAATAGTCTGTTCATTGATTTTCTCATAACTAGTACTATTGCAGGAATGGAGTAATAAAAAAGCCACTGCAAAAATCATTAGGTTACTCAATGTTAATACCTCACGAAAACTTATCGGTTGATTAGAATTTCCATCTTTTGGCCTAAACCATTTCTTATTTCTGACTTCTTCCATATTCTGATTCATGACGTAAAGATAATGCGGTAGTTATAAGAAGCCAATCAATTTGAAAAAGTAGATCCCCACAGAGAATGAAAACTATCTTAAAATCAAGAATCTTTGAGTATTTAATCTTACTGATTGGCCTACCATCTGAATGAAACCTTTTATTCAAATGATAATAAGAGTTTTAGTTAAATAAAACAATTGATATCTACTGTTGCTATATTGCCCTCTTTTCAAATACAGGACATTGCTATTAAGCTTTTATTTTACCATACTTACTATTGAAAGATCAGTTAAATAGGTAATTTTAGTGATTACGCATCTCATTCATTACCCATAATTTCATTACCCATAATTCATTGAAAAAAATATCAAAGCTTTCTGAAGGAAGTATTCCAAGGCACTTGATCAACCTTTCATTTCCCATGATGTTAGGCATTATCAGCATGGTAGCCTTTAACTTGATTGATGCTTATTTCATAGGGCAACTAGGAGAAAATGAATTAGCAGCTATCAGTTTTACTTTTCCTGTTGTCATGTTAATCTTCAGTATTATACAAGGGGTTGGAATAGGTGCTGTTTCTGTCATTGCAAAATCAATAGGACAAGGCAATATAAACAAAGCAGCCAGAGAGACAACAGATGCTTTATTACTTGGGGTAATCGTAAGTGGTTTTTTCATCATAGTTGGCATATTGACTTTAGAACCTACTTTCAGACTACTAGGAGCATCTGATGAGGTATTGCCCTTTGCTACAGAGTATTTAAATATTTGGTATTATGCTTTGTTCTTTGTCACTGTTCCTTTTGTTGGCAATAGCGCTATCAGGGCTACAGGAGATTCTATTACCCCTAGTCTCATTATGTTATTTGCTGTTATCATCAATGCCATATTGGATCCATTACTCATTTTTGGACATTGGGGGTTTCCTGAACTTGGCTTAAGTGGAGCAGCAATTGCCACAGCCATTTCACGAGCGATGACCATGGTTCTATCACTTTGGATCTTATATAAAAGAGAGAAACTTATTTCTTTACAAATACCTTCATTGAAAGTTTTAATGGGTTGCTGGAAAGCTATCTTACAAGTTGGCATCCCTTCAGGGGTATCTAAAATGATTGTACCAATAACTCAAGGTGTATTAACCGTTATGCTATCTGCTTATGGAGAAAAAGCTATTGCTGGGTTTGGGATCGGGACTAGGATAGAATTTTTGGTCTCCAGCCTTTTATTTGCCTTAGCAGCATCCACAGGTCCTTTCACAGGCCAGAATTATGGGGCGCAAAAATTTGAAAGAATTGAAAAAGCAGTAAAGATCAGCAACTCTTTTTCAATTCTCTGGGGAACTGTTATTTTTATTTTACTTTGGTTTATAGCCAAACCATTTGCTTCACTTTTCACTGATGATCCTATCATAGCCCAAACAACTGCTAATTTTTTAAGGATTACTTCTTTCTTTTACGGATTACAAGGTGTTCTTTCAATCACAAATACCAATATGAATACGTTGAACAAACCATTATTAGCATTTATGGTCATCGTCATTCAGATGTTTTTCATATGCATACCTGTTGCTTATGGAAGCCGCCAATACTTTGATGAAAATGGTATTTTCATCGGTATAGCAGCTGCTTATGGAGTAGGTGGCATAGCCTCTTATTTTACTGATAAGTATGTGTTTAGGCAAATTGTTTACAATTATAAAAGCTCTATTAATACTTAAAAACCTTCTTTTCATCGACCCCTGTACTAATTCTTTACTATTTTTTTATCTTGTGAAAAAAATAGCAAATGAAAAAACTGGAGTTACTCGCGCACGACGGAAAAATAAATGAAGAGGCTTCTGTAAAAGACAAACAGTCTATCATTATCCATGCTCCACTAGAAGAAGTTTGGAATAAATTAATTTCTATCAATGAATGGGTTAACTGGAATAGTCAGGTAAGCCATACTGAAATAGGTGAAATTTCGGAAAACAGTGAATTCAAATGGGTAATGGAAAATGTGAGTTATCAAAGTAAAATCACTTTACTGAATAAGCCTCATAAGTTTAGTTTTGTAGCCAAATCCCGTTTACTAAAAACTGTCTTCTTATTTAAATTGGAAGAAGTAGATACTAACGAAACTTCTGTAGTAATGGAAGGATCTATGGAAGGTTTAAAAACCATATTCACTCATAAACATAGGAGAATCCATAAATCCTTCGTTAAATGGCTAGAAGATCTTCAAAAGCAATAAATTAGTTCTTTTCCAGCTGCTTAATTGCCTCGGTAACTAATTCAAAATCCGGACTAAACTCCAATGCTTTTTTGAAATTTTGAATAGATGCTGCGTTATCTTTTTTATCAAAGGAAATCAATGCCTTTAGTCTGTAAGCAGCAGCGACCATTGATACATTTTGAGTACTTTTATCCTTTTTAGTAAAACCCAATTCAATCTCTTTAGACTTAGGATCTGAAATAATGATATCTGCTGAAGTTGCAGCATCGTTATATCTTTTCATTCTGTATTGTAAAAAACTCATCTTATATAGAACATTTACATCTGGTTTTTTCAAATACAATGCTTCATAATTTTCTAAAGCTTTATCAGAAAGTCCTAAGTTCTCAAAACTAGTTCCAGCAATTTCTAATGCCAACAGGTTATTTCCATTTTTCTTTACGGCTTCCTGTCCTGTAATGGCCGCAGACAGATATTGTTGTTGCTCAAAATATAACAACGCCAATGTATCCAATAAACCAAGACTATTTGGACGTAATTCCATCATATTAAAAACTGCCATCCTTGCAACTGAGAAATCACTATAAGTAAGTGCCCTGGTATAGATAGCCTGTTGCTTTTTAAAACTATCTTGTTGTGCATTTACAATTCCTACAGCCGCAATCAGAATTATAAAAAGTACAAATATTCTCTTTTTCATTTTATTTTATTTAAATCAATCTGCAAATTAACTATTCTCTTCCCTAACTACCAAGCCTTCTTGCTTTCCAATTTCCATCATCATTTTCGTAGCCGCTTCCCGGTCATTCGGAATAACCCCATCTAGGATAGATTCTTTTATCTTTTCTTTAATAATGCCAATTATCCGCCCGGGTTGTATATCAAATGTTTTCATGATCATTTCACCTGTTACAGGGGGTTGAAAATTTCTTACTTGATCTTGCGCTTCTACCTCTTTTAATTTCCGATCTACGACATCAAAATTAGCAAGGTATCGTTTCACCCTATCATGATTTTTTGATGTGACATCTGCTCTACACAATTTCATCAAGTCCTCTATATCATCACCTGCTTCATAGAGCAATCTTCTAATAGCCGAATCAGTAATATCCTTTTTAACTAAAGCGATAGGCCTAAGGTGAAGCCTGACCAGCTTTTGAACATATTTCATCCGATCATCCATTGGGAGTTTCATCCTTTTGAAAATCCCTGGAACCATTCTCCCCCCTCTATCTTCATGCCCATGGAATGTCCAACCTACTTTATCGTTAAACCTTTGTGTAGCTGGCTTGGCTATATCATGTAAAATAGCTGCCCATCTAAGAAAAAGATCCTCCGTCATTTCAGAAACATTATCCAATACCTTCAGTGTGTGGAAAAAATTATCCTTATGGGATTGCCCATTTTTAACTTTGACACCATGTAATTTAACCATCTCAGGAAAAATCTCTTTTAGAACTCCAGAGTGAAATAATAGTTGAAAACCATAAGATGGTTTATCAGACATAATTATCTTATTCAATTCAACAATAATCCGTTCCTTTGAAACAATACTTAAGCGATGTGCATTTTTCGTTAACGAATCAAAGGTATCGGGTTCTATATCAAACTTAAGTTGAGCGGCAAACCTGATCGCCCTCATAATTCTTAAAGGATCATCTGAAAATGTAATATCTGGATCCAAAGGCGTTCTGATAATCTTTTTCTTTAAATCCTTGAGTCCATCAAAAGGATCTATAAGTTCCCCATAACTATCAGAATTTAAAGAAATTGCTAGTGCATTGATGGTAAAATCACGCCTTTTCTGATCATCATCTAAAGTACCATCTTCTACAATAGGTTTTCTGCTATCACGTTGATAAGACTCTCTCCTAGCCCCTACAAACTCAAACTCATAATTTTTGTGTTTGATCATTGCAGTTCCAAAGTTCTTAAAATAACTTGTCTTAGGTTTTCCGGGAAGTAATCGAGCTACTTTTTCAGCCAGAGAAATCCCACTACCTACACAGACAAAATCAATATCTTTAGAATTTCTTTTCAATATTAAATCACGAACGTATCCACCTACTACATAGCTGTCCAATCCAGATTCATCAGAAACTTGTTGTACATTTTGAAAAATAAATTTTGGACTTAATAATTGACTATAATCCATCTGCTGCTCATAAAACTTTCTAAAATCCCACAAAAATAGGCAGTATTAATGTGATCTCCATTCTTATCATTAAAGTTTAGTGTAAAGTGCGCAATCAAAATATTGAAAATAAGGAAGTTTCAATTGTGTATTCATCAATAAGAACAGGTTAATTGTCTAATAAATAGCGATTTTTTTTTAAATTTTGAAAAGTTCTTTTTTTCTAAAAATACTCTTTGGCACTTAAATTGTTACTTTTACGTTAGTAGAATATTAAAATAATAAGTTAATGAATAGAGCAATTGGCATTTTTCTGATAATGATACTACCCATATGTGGCTTTTCGCAAACAGATTCAACTTCATTATTGGCACATATAGATAAGGTAACTAACGATTGGGACAATCTATCTAAAGAGCTGCAAAATTATAATGGATTAAAAAAGTATTGTGTTAATAAAAGTTTTAATAAAAGGGTAGTTGAAACACTCAACAACTTCCATCATTACGATACAGTCATATATAATACTTTAGTAAAGAAACAACGCTATAAGAAAAGTAAGGAAATTGAACATGCATTAAATGACATTAAAAAGTTCGAAAAAAATTATAGTCCTAAAAGTTTAATGTCTTTCCTGAAAGAAGAATGTTCCTACCGGAGAGAAATCGAAAAGGGAAAAAAAGATAGTAAATCCAACTTTGGTGAATCATCTTATGACGGGCAAATAAATTTATTGGAAGCTGAATTATTTAAATACATAAAGCACATAACTAAATTAGCAGACCGTATTCAAAAACATTCTCATCAATTACATTTAGAAAAATATAGTGATGAATAGATTGTTTAATTAAATTTCGGAATGATCCATTTAATCAGTGAGATTCCAAATTTATGGGAGCAGCCTAAAACCATCAATAGAAATGACTTTCTAGTGACTCCAGGAAGTAATGACCGCAATACTTATTTTATTATGGAAGGTGCTGTCAGAGTATTTCTAAATGAGGGTGGTGAAGAACATACCATAAGATTTGGCTACAAAGATTCCCTAATCACCCCACTCCATTCATTTTTTGATGCTGCACCTAATCCCTTTTACTTTCAGGCCATTAGAAAATCGATGGTTAAAATTATGCCTAAAAAACGATTGACAGCCTATATAAAAGAACACAAAGATGGAGCTGCCTTGTATCAAAAACTATTAGAAGAATTAATCCTGCAACAAATGGAGCGCGAGGTAGATATTTTAATCACCTCTCCCATTGAAAGACTTCAACGAGTAATGAAAAGAAGCCCTCAGTTATTCCAAGAAATTCCACTAAAATACATCGCCTCTTATCTAAGAATGACTCCAGAGACACTGAGTCGAATTCAAAAACCTTGATTTGAATCAAGGTAATTACTCCTATTAACCCTCATCTTTGAAGTAAAAAATGAAACAAAACCAAGAAGTTTTAATAAAAGATCTATCTATCATAACTGATGAGGTTCTCTTAAGAGCTCAATCGCTTTTAGGTTTATCAAAAGAAGAAATAAATTGGAAACCCTATCCAGCATCATGGTCTATAGCCGAATGTTTAGAACATTTAAACCGTTATGGCGATTTCTATTTACCTGCTTGTCGTGAAAGCATTGAAAAACTTCCTAAAGTCAGGAACAACCAGAAACCTTTTAAGAGTGGTCTTTTAGGTAATTATTTTGCTAAGTTAATGTTCCCTAAAGAGGGAGGTAAAACTATGCAATCACCTAAGGATAAAAACCCTATCCACTCTATGGTTTCTGAAAATGTATTAGACACTTTTATTACTCAACAAAAAGAAATAATTGACATTTTGGCGAGTGCTGGAAAAATAGATTTGAATAAAGGAAAAACTAGCATTTCAATTTCAAATATGATCAAACTTAAACTGGGAGACACACTTAGAGTCGTAATTTATCACAACTTAAGGCATATCAAACAAATAGAAAAAATATTGGAAGCTATTAGAGCTTCACGGTAGAATGATAAATGTTACTTTGTTCCCTTTTGGCTCGATTTTATCAAATAAATAATTATGATTATTTATTACTGGTATCCAATTAAATCTGAAATTGAAGAAAAACTGCTCTTGATATCGTTTAATCAAAGATTGTTTCTGAAGTTCAAAATCACCCCCTATAAATCAACCGAAGGGCTGACAAATCTAGCTTTCGTCCGTTTTTTCCCGCCAAGCGGCCTTGTTGATGAAAAAAATACCAAAAAAATCGACAGGGTCGCCTGGCGAATAATTTAAAGCTCCCACCCTAAACCCGGCAGCGGCCGACCGTCTCGCACACCCCGCTAAATAATCACCGCGACGGCGTACCGTGCCGACCCTCCAAAATGTATAAAAATGAAAACCTTTTTCTCGGATACTAGTAATTATTTATTACTTTGAAAGTCTCAGAAAAGTAGAGTTTAAAAGGAATTTGATCTATACAAACCAATTGTGATAATGTCTATTAGAAGCTCCCGATTTTCAAAGTAATAAAATAGCTCAATGTATTAAAATCATCGTCTTCCGTACTTGGCAGTAATAAATCCTGTGTAAACCTTTTGCTTACACCACCCGCTAGTCTAAAATTTCTAGCAATATTAATTTCTAGGGCTGCCCCTGGTTCTACATACCAGAAAACGTCATCAGCAACTTGATCTCCACCTATTCTTGCAGTAGTAATGTCATGGTCTTCAAAATACCCTAACCATCCTGCTCCGGCTGAAACTGGGAAAGTAATATGTATCACCTGATTGGAGAAGAAAATCGGCTCTAAAAACAACCCTCCATAGCCACCTAATGGCATTACGTCTAATCCATCAATGTCAGAAATGGTTGCGGTAGGAATTATTCCATAACCTTCAAAACCAATGGCGAGTGCCCTATTGATTATCCATCCTCCCCTTACTCCTGCCATAACTATAGACTCATCTAATAGCTCCGTAGCCTTAAAGGAAATTGCCCCAAAACCACCTCCATGGCTTGACTTACCAGTGATCGTATGAATTTCACCTCTACTTCTATATCGCTTTTTAACTTTTACTCTTTGATTATCCCAATGATCACCACCATTCACAGATTTGTAATAGATAATTTTGGGTTCTGTTGCTTTGTTTTGTTCTTTTAATGATTCTTGTTTAATTGTATCTGCTTGAACCACTTTAGGCTTTTCTCTTGGAGGAATGGAATCTGGAAATACTCTAGGTTTCTCAGTCTTAGCCGTATCTGGAAGAAAAACCTTTACAGGACTATAATTAGGAATAGAGTCCGAATTGTTCTCATTGTTTTGAGCGGATAATTTTCCAATTGAAATAATGAAAGTCAGAAGTAAAAAATATCTACGCATTCTTATTTGTTTTTTATTTCAATGACAATTGGATTAAAAATAGGTTTCCAACTTAAGTATATTTTTATTTAATAACCTTTTATTCTTAGTTGCTTATCTTAATTTTGAGATCGTTTTGAAAAATAACAAATAAATGTCAGTATATAACTTTCAGGAAATAGAGAATAAGTGGCAGAAGCATTGGAAAGAACAAAAAACTTTCAAAGCTGATGTAGATCTATCCAAACCAAAATATTACATATTAGATATGTTCCCTTATCCATCTGGGGCAGGTTTACATGTAGGCCATCCATTAGGGTACATTGCTACTGACATCATTGGCAGGTTTAAAAGATTAAAAGGGTTCAATGTACTCCACCCGATGGGATTCGATGCTTTTGGTCTACCCGCAGAACAATACGCTATTGAAACGGGACAACACCCTGCTATTACTACTGAAGAAAACATAGCACGATATAAAGAGCAACTCGAAAATATTGGTTTTTCCTATGATTGGGATAAAGAAGTAAGGACAAGTAATGCAGATTTCTATAAATGGACCCAATGGATATTTAAACAAATCTATAATAGTTGGTATAACAAAACGAGTGATCAAGCAGAGGATATTGAAACATTAATTGAAATATTTTCAAAAAATGGAAATGAAACTGTCAATGCTCATTGCGATGAAGATGTCACATCGTTCAGTGCAAATGAATGGAACAGTTATGATGAGTCTACTAAAAATGATCTTCTTCTAAAATATCGATTGACCTATATTGCTGATACAGTAGTTAATTGGTGTCCAGCCCTCGGAACTGTACTTTCTAATGATGAAGTCAAAGATGGATATTCAGAAAGAGGAGGTCATCCTGTTGAAAAGAAAAAAATGCCCCAATGGAGTATGAGAATCACTGCTTATGCTGAGCGCCTCATCAATGATCTTGCAGGAATAGATTGGCCAGATCCAATTAAAGAAATGCAAAAAAACTGGATTGGTAAATCTGTTGGTGCTGAAGTTAATTTTAAAGTGGATGGGCTTGAAGAGCAGATTACTGTTTTCACCACAAGGATTGACACGATCTATGGAGTAGATTTTCTGGTGCTAGCGCCAGAAAGTGATTTAGTCACTCAACTGACTACAGCTGATCAGAAAGAAGCAGTAGAAGACTATATTAAAACAGCAAAAAACAGATCTGAACGCGAACGTATGAGCGATGTGAAAACTATCTCAGGTGTTTTTACGGGAGGTTATGCGATTAATCCTTTTAATGGGCAAAAAGTACCTGTATGGACAGCGGATTATGTTTTAGCCGGTTATGGAACTGGTGCGGTTATGGCTGTGCCTGCTGGCGACCAGCGCGATTATGATTTTGCTAAACATTTTGACCTACCTATTACAAAAATCATAGAAGGAACTGACTTAAGTGAAAAAGCTGATCCTACTAAAGAAGGGATCATGATTAATTCTGGTATCCTTAACGGATTATCCCCGGTAGAGGCTATTGATAAAGCGATACAGTTCATAGAAGAAAAGCAGGTTGGAAAAACCAAAATCAATTATAAAATCAGGGATGCTATTTTTGGTAGACAAAGATATTGGGGTGAGCCGTTCCCTGTTTATTTTAAAGACAATCAGGTCAACCTCATTGCAGATGAGGCTTTACCATTGGAACTTCCTCCTGTTGACAAATTTTTACCGACAGAAACAGGTGAACCTCCGCTAGGTAGAGCCGAAAATTGGAATACGACAGACGGGTATCCTTATGAAATGACTACAATGCCAGGTTGGGCTGGCTCTAGTTGGTATTTCTTTAGGTATATGGATCCGAGTAACCACAAAGAGTTTGCTTCGCAGGATGCCCTTGATTACTGGCAAGATGTTGACTTATATGTAGGGGGGTCTGAGCATGCTACTGGTCACCTACTTTATTCTAGGTTCTGGACCAAATTCCTTTATGACAGAGGGTTTATAAAAGTCAAAGAGTATGCTAAAAAATTAGTAAATCAAGGAATGATTCAGGGGCGCTCAAGTATCGCTTACAGGATCAATGGTACAAACACTTATGTTTCTCACGGGTTAAAATCAGCTCATGACACTGCTAAAATACATGTAGATGTCAACATGGTTGAGAATGACCTGTTAGATATTGAAAAATTCAAGTCTTGGAGACCAGACTTGAAAGATGCAGAATTCATTTTAGAAGATGGAAAATACCACTGCGGTTATGAAGTAGAAAAGATGTCAAAAAGGCTTTATAATGTGGTTAACCCAGATGATATAGTTGAAAAGTACGGAGCAGATACCTTAAGAATGTATGAGATGTTTTTAGGGCCTTTGGAACAGTTCAAGCCTTGGAATACTCATGGTATAGATGGTGTGTATAAATTTCTAAAAAGATTCTGGAGTTTATTTTTTGATGACGAAGAGAACTTTGTTGTAACTGATGAAAAGGCTGGCAAGGAAGAATTAAAAATACTTCATCAGGCTATCAAAAAAATAGAAGAGGATGTTGACAGGTTGTCTTTAAACACCTCAGTTAGTCAATTCATGATCACCGTTAAAGAACTAGGTAATCTAAAATGCAATAAGAAAGAAATCCTTTCACCACTAACTATACTGCTTTCTCCATTTGCACCACATATCTGTGAAGAAATATGGCAATTACTTGGTAACAAGGAAAGTATCAGTCAGGCATCTTATCCAATTTTTGATCAATCGCATGTTACGGAAGACGCACATGAATATCCTATTAGTATCAATGGAAAAGTAAGAACTAAAATTAGTTTCCCACTTGACAAATCAAAAGATGCTATAGAAAAAGATGTTCTCTCCAATGATATCGTAATGAAATGGACAGAAGGGAAAGCACCTAAAAAAGTCATAATTGTTCCTAAAAGAATAATCAATATAGTATTATAAAAATTGTTCAATATAATTTTAAGGAATTTACATAAAGGCTACTTTTATAGATCAGTTTAAGTGTAAATTCCTTAATTTTAGTTTATTAAAAAAGTAACTCGGCAAACAAGACATGTTTTAAAAGTTACTTAACATAACTAACGCGTGGGTATTTCGTAACTATTTATGTTACAATAACTACAAAAAAACTCTTTTATGAGTAAACCTATAGGAAATCAAGAAAATGAAATCACTTTTTTGATTCCAGACATCAGTGGATTTACTAAGTTTCTAAAAACCACAGAAATCTCTCATAGTAAACATATTATTGAGGAATTAATGAACTTGCTGATAAAAGAAACAAAAGAATTATTTCAAATAGCAGAAGTAGAGGGAGATGCCCTTTTCCTTTATCAATTTGATCATAAAATTGATGTGGATTCTGTTTATAAATTGGTACAAAATGCATTTAAAGCTTTCCACAAACACTTAATTAACTACAATCATTTAAGAATTTGTAATTGTGGGGCATGCTCTACTGCCGTGGAATTATCTGTAAAATTTGTTCTTCATTATGGTAAAGTAGAGTTTGTAACTGTTAATGGAAAAGAAAAGCCTTACGGTATAGAAGTAATTAAAGCACATCGATTGCTTAAAAATGATATTGATAATAAGGAGTATTTACTTTTTAGTGATGATTTTAAATCTAAACATGGCTTACCCAGTAAGAAGGAAGAGTCATACATTGGCAAAAGTGTGTATCCTGAAATAGGTGAACTTAATTATACTTATACACGTCTTGGTTTTTTAAAAAAGGACATAAAACCAGATTTAGAACCGAACATTACAATTAACCAAAAACTTCAGACGATTGCAAACCATTCCATAAAGATAGATGCTCCAGTGAATGTTGTTTATGAGGTGTTAAGTGAATATAAATATCGGCCAATCTGGAATAAAGAAGCAAAAGTTGTGGATCATAATGAGGATGAAATCTATCAAGTAGGTACTGAACACTTTTGTATCATTAATAATAAAAAGTTTAAGATTAAAACTGTGAGCGATAATAATTCAAAGACTGAATTTGGTGAGCAGTTTTTCAACAATGGCCTATTCAAAGAATTCAATCTTTATTTTATTTTCAACAAAACAGATCAAACAGATGAAAAAACGAAACTAACTATCGAAATTAGAGTAGAAATAAAAGCAATTTTCAAACCTTTGATCAATTGGATCTTTAAACCTAAACTCAGTAAAAAAGTACATGAAATGAGTTTAATAATAAAAGGTTTAAGCGAAGAAATACACTTAAAAAGAGGTCAAAATATTGACAATATAGATGTTATAGATGAGATCATTTAGTTCTAGGCAGAAAGATCATTGGTCGCTTTCCTCCTCTTCTAATTCTTCTTCCTCTTCAGGAATTGCCTCTTCATCTAACTCTTCATCATCTTCTATAGGGTTCTTTTTCTTTTTATCTTTCTTCTTAAAAAGCCCTTTAAAAAATCCTCCTATCCCTTTTTTGGTATCCGTGCTAACAGAATCTACAGCAAGCTTTAGTGCTGCTAAAGAATCAAGCTTAGGTTTTGGCCTATTATCGATAAATAACTTCCTAAAGTACTTATTATAATAAACTTGTTCCATGTTAAAGTTATCATCAACTTTATACCCATAAAGAAATTTAGGAGCAGCATTTTCAATGCTATCATTTTTTAACGCTAAAGGAATATCAACAGCACTCGAATCTTGGGAATTCCCTAAAGAATCTAGCAATGCAAAATCTGCAGCTAGGAATTCGCCCTCTTTATCAAATACCTCTTCTTTAAATATAGGTTTGTGAACATTCTCTTTGGGTGCTGTTCTAAGACTTGCATTTTTTAACCAAAAAGGTTTGTATTTGATAATACCAAATTTATTTTTTTTTACCACTTCTACTGGAGGTATTAGCGGCTCTACATAGGCAAAATACTCTGAAGGAGGGGTATAGGAAATAGCTTCAGGAACTGAGTCCTTAGCTGCTTCTCTTGCTAGGAAGTTTTGTCGCTCTTCCTTGTCTAATTTCCATAAATAAGAATAGTAAGTTTGCCTTACCGAATCATCCAGAATATATGTACTCTGATATGCCGGACAAACTACCCTATCCCTACATGAGGAAAATATGCACAACACTATAATAACACTTACTGTCAGCCTCATGAGAGGTTTGCTTCTGTTTAATTCCCTAAATTAGGACTATTTATCATTGGAACTAATATTCTTCCGATTTATTTTATCGATTCTCCATTCTTCGGTGAAATATTAGTGAAAATTCACTTATTTATCTGGTTTTTCATCCAAATACTGACAAGAGCAGACCACTCTGCATACATCTTACCTGCTGGATGTAAACCATCTTCAGCTACATAACTCCTATCATTTGCTGCTTTTTTTGAAATCTTTGTTACATCAAAATAAGTAATCGTATATTTTTCTGCAATTTGTTTATTTACTTCATTAAAAGCTGCTATTTCATCAGCAATTTTTGTTGGGTTTTTATCTTTACCAAAAGGCGTCACTCCATAATCAGGGATAGATAAAACGAAAACATTTTCCCTGCTTTTACAATATGAAATCGCCTGCTCTAACAGCTTTTCAAATTCTTTCTCAT
>CALGOB010000188.1 GCA_937958005.1 uncultured Cyclobacteriaceae bacterium | reverse complement strand
CGACCCAAGGGTACGGGGTATCTATGGGCAATAATTTAATGATCGACTCAAGAGTCGGGGCGCCCGGCTAGGGGAATTAATATCCCTTAGGGATTAACAGGAAGATAAGTGGCGTTTTATATCTAGTTTAGTATTACTTATATGATTGATGAAATTGCCTTGAGAGAAATAAAACCTTAAGGCAATTTTAAAACATAAAGTGTCTTCTATTTCGCTAAATCCACACTACATATACAAGTCCAATTATAGAAACGAAGACACCACGCCCTAAACAATCAGAGGAAGATGACCCTCTATTTAGAAAGTAAAAACTCTTTCAATTTCTCATAATCTGGTTCCATTTCAATCGCCACTTTTGATTGCTCTAAACAAGCTGCTAAAGAAGCAGGTATTTCAATTTTCTCGTCAATAGCTTCTTCTACCACATCGATAAATTTAGCTGGATGAGCTGTTTCCAGAAAAATTCCTGTTGCCTCATTTATTTTCTGATAGGCTTTTAGCCCTAGATAACCAATGGCTCCATGTGGGTCCATCAAGTATTGCTTTTCCTTATAGATTTTTAATAAAGCAGCTTTAGTTTGTTCATCATTATACCAGTAGCCAGCAATATCCTTTTGCATCTCCTCCAGAGACCCTTGATACCAGTCATTCATCCGAGCAAAATTGGAAGGATCCCCCACATCCATTGCATTACTAATAGTCATTACTGAAGGTCGAGGGTCAAACACTCCTGACGATAGATAATCAGGAACTACTTTGTTGATATTAGAAGCAGCAACTATGTGATCCACGCCTAGTCCCATTTTCTTGGCTAACAAACCAGCACTTAAATTCCCATAATTCCCACTAGGCACAGAGAACACTACAGGCTTATCTATAGAATTTTTATTTTTTTGTAGTAAACCAAATGCATGGAAATAATAAAAACTCTGTGGAATTAACCGAGCGATATTAATAGAATTAGCAGAGGTTAAATTCTTTTTCCCACGTAATTCTGAATCTAAAAAAGCCTCTTTAACCATCCTCTGGCAATCGTCAAAAGTACCATTTATCTCCAGAGCAGTAATATTTCCACCCAAAGTAGTTAACTGCTGCTCTTGAATCTTACTTACCTTACCACCACCCGGATAAAGTAAGATTACTTCTATACCAGGTACGTTATAAAACCCATTAGCTACAGCACTTCCAGTGTCACCAGAAGTTGCTACTAAAATGGTCAATTGCTCCTTTGACTGGGTAACAAAATAACTCAAACAACGAGCTAAAAAGCGAGCTCCTACATCCTTGAAAGCGAAAGTAGGCCCATGATAAAGCTCTAAAGAAAAAACATTATTCTCCACTTCCCTTAAAGGGATTTCAAAGTTGAGAACCTCTGAAATAATCTTTTTGAGATCGTCCAAAGGAATTTCTTCCCCTACAAATTCTTTGGCCACTGCCAACCCTATTTCAGGGAGTGATAAAGAAGAAAGATTCTCAAAAAATGAAGACGGTAACTGTGGGATATTAATTGGTAAAAACAAGCCATTATCAGCAGGTAAACCTTTAAAAATGGCTTCTCTAAAATTGGCTTGTTTGACTTGTCTATTGGTACTATAATATTGCATTTATTTACAATTAGTAATTTGACAATTAGAAATTAGTAATTGATTGGCAACTGTTTTTAAACACTTTTAATCCCTAAGGGATATTAATTCCCCTAGCCGGGCGCCCCGACTCTTGAGTCGATCATTAAATTATTGCCCATAGATACCCCGTACCCTTGGGTCGGGGTTGGTTCATTTACTAATCTCTAATTCCTAATTTTTTAATTAATTATTTCACACCCTACAGGATTTATCTTGGAAATAAACAACTCATAAGCTATTCCATTCTTTGCTAAAACGGCACTCATGGCTTGACCAACTTTTTCAGCGGTTTCTTTCCCTTTACTCAGTGCAAAGACTGAAGGACCAGATCCACTGATATTTCCGCCTAAGGCACCGGCATCCATTCCAGCCTGTTTCATTTCTTGATAACAAGGGATTAGTATAGAGCGGACTGGCTCCACGATAACATCTTGCAGAGAACGTTCTATCAATCCAAAATCTTCTGTAATCAAGCCGGCTGTTAGAGCAGAGACATTTCCCCATTGAGCAATTGCATCTGATAAAGCTACTTCTGGTTTTAAGATTTTTTTGGCATCCGCTGTTTTTACTTCCACTGCCGGAAAAACAACCGTTGCAATCAGTTCCTCAGGGTAATGAACGCTAAAAATGTCCAAAGGGTCATAACTTCTGATCACTGTGAAACCACCCAGTAAAGAAGGTGCTACATTATCTGCATGCGCTTTTTCAGAGGCTGCTTTTTCACCTTCCATGGCAAACTGTACTAGTTCTTTCTTCGTAAATGGTTTCCCTAGTAGCATGTTCGCTCCATATACAGCACCTGCGGAACTGGATGCACTGGAACCTAGTCCACTGCCAGGGGATATATTTTTGGAAATATCAATATGAAAACCTTGTTTAGACCCTATATGATCCAACATAGCCTGAATAGCCACTGAGCACACATTTTTAGTAGGATCAGTTGGGATATTTTCTGCCCCTATGATAGAGCCAATCGTTAATCTTTCATCATCAGTCTTTTGAATAGTCAACTGGTCTCCCACTTTTTCTAATGCTAAGCCCATGATGTCAAAACCACAAGCAACATTGGCAATCGTAGCGGGCGCAAAAACTCTAATTTTTTCACTCATCTTATCAATTCGTATTAGCTAATCTCATGATATCAGCAAATATACCGGAAGCAGTTACTGCAGCACCAGCACCAGCACCTTTTATAACTAAAGGCTGTTCTGGGTATCGTTCCGTATAAAATAATACCATGTTGTCTTTTCCTTCAAGTGAATAAAACGGATGATCTTTCCCTACAGCCTCTAGACCAGTAGTTGCTTTCCCATTTTCAAAATTCGCTAAATATTTCAGCGATTTCCCTTCTTTTTCCGCATCGGTTAAAAGAGACTCAAAGACTGCTTCTTTAGTGGCCAAAAGCTCAAAGAATTCATCCACTGAAGAAGCTTCCATACAATCTGTCGGAATAAATGGTTTACAGAATACTTCACTAGGTTCCATAGATAAGCCACTTTCTCTTACTAGAATGAGGATTTTTCTCATGACATCAGAACCATTCAAGTCTTCTCTTGGATCTGGTTCTGTATAACCTTCTTCTTTTGCCCTTTTAATGATCTCCGTAAAACTGACCCCTTGTTTAAAATTATTAAAAATAAAATTGAGACTACCAGATAGCACCGCCTGTATTTTATGAATTTTATCCCCGCTTTTAACCAAGTCGTTTAAAGTAGACAGGATCGGTAAACCCGCCCCCACATTAGTCTCAAAATAAAAATTAGCATTATATTTCTGAGCAGTTTTTTTGAGCACTCGGTAATCCTCATAAGCAGAGGAACAAGCAATCTTGTTTGGAGTAACTATTGAAATACTGCTTTCTAATATACGCTGGTAACTGCCAGCCACTTCTTTATTGGCAGTATTGTCCACAAACACACTATTTCGTTTATTGAAGGTTTTCATTCGGTCAATGAAAGCTCCCATTTCCATTTTTTCAGCTTGATTAAAAGGATTTTCCCAAGCTGCTACCTCAAAACCATCTTCAGCAAATACCATTTGACGGCTATTTGCTAGGCCAATGATGCGCAATTCTATGTGTTCAGTCTCACTTAAATAAGCCTTCTGTTTGACTAACTGTTTGATCAGTTCCTTCCCAACAGTCCCAACACCCACTATAAAGAGGTTTATTACCTTTTTACCAGATAAGAAAAAACTCTCATGCAGACTATTCAGCGCCTTTTTTAAGTTCTTTCTATCAACCACCGCAGAGATGTTGCGCTCAGAAGAACCTTGTGCTATAGCCTTTACACTGATCCCGTTCTTACTGAGTGTATCAAACATTTTACCACTAATTCCCACTTGCTCTTTCATGGCAGAACCTACCAGTGCTACTATCGCTAAATCACTTTCTATTTCCAGTGGGTCTATTTTGTGCAAAGACCTTTCATATTCAAACTCCAGTTCGATAGCCGATTTTGCCATTTTGGCATCACCTTCATTTACACCCACACAAATTGTATGCTCAGAAGAAGCTTGGGTAATTAAAATTACATTGACTTTATGCTCTGACAAAGCCTTAAATAGTCTGAAAGAAAAGCTAGGAATCCCTACCATGCCACTACCAGAAAGGTTAATCAGTACGATGTTTTTCACGCTGCTAACTCCTTGAACCACAGTCTCAGGTTTAGTGGCTCCTATAGAAATTTTGGTTCCATGATCCTCCGGTTTAAAAGTGTTTTTTATCCAAACTGGAATCTTTAAGTCCAACACTGGCTGTATAGAAGGAGGATAAATTACTTTGGCCCCAAAATGTGAAAGCTCCATCGCTTCCTGATAACTAATTTCTGCAATAGAGTGGGCAGTTTTTACCAACCTAGGATCAGTAGTCATAATACCACTGACATCCGTCCAAATTTGCAATTCCTTAGCACTTAGTCCTGCCGCTATGATAGAAGCCGTAAAATCAGAACCCCCTCTTCCTAGTGTAGTTGTTTCCTTGCGCTCACTAAAGGCAATAAAACCAGGACAAACTATTATTCCTTGTTTCTCTTTAAAATAAGTAGCTATTTTTTGATTGGTTTTTTCATAGTCCACATTCGCATTGCCAAAGCTTCTATCAGTTGCAATAAACTCTCGCGAATCAGCTAGTTCTACTTGAGAAATCACTTGCTTCAGATAAGAAGTAACGATAATGGCAGACAGTCTTTCACCAAAACCTTGAATGTAATCTAAACTTTTAGGAGAAAGCTCCTTTACTAGATATACTCCTTTTAGAATATCCTCCAAGTTATTAAGCAAAATTTTGACTTGACTCATAGTACCACTCTGATCACTCAGTGAAATCAATTCCCTGATGGTAGATAAATGGCGATCTTCTAAGATTTCAAAACTCTTTTTATACTCCTCAGACCCTTTTGCTGCCGTTTCACTAGATTCTATAAGCAAATCAGTTACTCCCCCCATAGCAGATACTACGACCACCGTTAACTGGTCAGTGGGCAAGTCTTTGAGGATTTTCCCTATACTGATAATACTTTGAGGACTACCTACCGAGGTTCCACCAAATTTTAATACTTTCATTTAGACCTATAATATTTTTTGTCAATCTATTCATTCAAAAATGCAAGGAGCAAATACACCCGCATAACTAGAAACCAACCTCCAGCTATCCACTATAGTCCTCACTGCGTTCCGGGCTGCCGTTCCTATCTGGGCTATTAAGTAGCTGTACCACTTACTTAACTAAACTTTTCTATCAGTATTCAAGATACCACCGTAACCTATGTTCCCATAGGTCTCTTAAGACAAAGAAACTGGTTGAGTAATTTCCATCTAGTTTCAGGATCAATCAGGATAACCTTCCTTTCATTTAAACAAGATAAACAAACAAATCTGCGTTCTCATTGAGATATTCTCCAAAAAAATTACGTTGCTTCATTCGCTCCAGTAAAGGATTAAAATCTTCTTTCTTTTTCAATTCAACACCTACTACAGCAGGCCCCTTTTCCCGACTTGTCCTTTTAGAGTATTCAAAATGAACAATATCATCTTCAGGCCCCAGTACTTCTACCAGAAACTCTTTTAGAGAACCGGCCCGTTGGGGAAATTTGACCAGAAAATAATGTTTCAACCCCTCACTCAATAACGACCTTTCCCTGATTTCTTCGGTTCTCGTAATATCATTGTTACTGCCAGATAGAATACAGACCACATTTTTACCTTTTATTTCGGTCACATAGTTTTCTAAAGCAGCTACCGATAAAGCACCAGCAGGCTCAAGGACAATGCCATTCTCATTGTACATGTTGATCAAAGTGGTACAGACTTTTCCCTCATCCACTAAGGCAATCTCATCCAAATTTTCCTTACAAAGTTGAAAATTACGGTCACCCACTTGTCTTACTGCAGCACCATCCACAAATGGATCTATAGAATCAAGTGTCACCACATTCCCTTCAGCTATCGATTGTTTCATTGCTGGGGCTCCCTTTGGTTCCACTCCTATAATTTTGGTTTTTGGGCTAAGTGCCTTAAACATGGCAGATACGCCAGATGATAAACCACCTCCACCAATAGGCAGAAATAAGTAGTCAATTTCCTGATCAGCATCATCCAAAATTTCTAAACCAATAGTAGCCTGTCCTTCTATCACTTTTTCATCATCAAATGGATGTACAAAAGCCGCATTTATTTCTTCCTTCCTTTGCATGGCAGCCTGATAGGCATCATCAAAAGTATCACCTGTCAATACAATCTGTACATACTCTTTCCCAAACATTTTGACCTGCTGCACTTTCTGTTTAGGAGTAGGGGAAGGCATGAAAATGATTCCCTTCACTTTCAGTTTTTGGCAGGACAAAGCTACGCCCTGTGCATGATTTCCAGCACTTGCACAAACCACGCCGTTATCCAAAATATCAGCAGGCAAACTACTAATATGGTTATAGGCACCTCTTATCTTGTAAGACCTTACCACCTGTAAGTCTTCCCTCTTTAAAAAAATGGAAGCATCGTATTTTTCGGATAAGTTGAAATTTTCAGCAAGAGGGGTCTGATAAACCACCTTCTTTAGTTTCAACTGTGCCTCTTTGACACTTTCAAGCGTTGGGAAATATTTTGTAACTGTTGTCATTTTATTTAAAAGGGATATTAGACAATAGACCTGAAAATTTAATCAGGAATTAGTAATGCGTAATTAAGTTAATTATTTTACTGGCACGCATTTAAGCTTTAGCTGTAATGCGTGTCTATTTATATCAAAGGATTTGTAATCCGACTCCTTAAATCCCATTACAAATACTCAACTAAATACAAACGCTTTGCAAAAGCGCCCGAGCAGATAATTCATAATTACTATTTTCTAATTATGAATTACTAATTAATCTAAAGTCTATTGTCTTAAACCTTTCTTCTTTTGTCTTTTTAAAAAACTAATTATTCTCTGGTCTCAAAGTCCTCACCGTGGCACCCGCTCTCCACATTTCAGATTCCCTTAAGTCCTTTAACTCTTTCTCAAGCTTTTCTCGGTAGTCATTTTGGCTATTAGAGTCTATACTACGCTGTGCTTCGTTACCAGCAGCTACCTCCTCGTACAGTTCTTTGAAAACAGGTTGCGAAGCATTTTTAAACTTCTTCCACCAGTCAAGTGCGCCACGTTGTGCGGTTGTTGAGCAGTTAGCATACATCCAATCCATACCATTTTCGGCAAAGAGTGGCATCAGTGATTGAGTGAGTTCTTCTACCGTTTCATTAAAAGCTTCAGATGGAGAGTGACCATTGTCCCTCAGTACTTCATATTGAGCAGCCAAGATTCCTTGAATGGCCCCCATCAGAGTTCCTCTTTCTCCTGTTAAATCACTATAAACTTCTTTTTTAAAAGTAGTTTCAAAAAGATAACCAGAACCAACTCCTATTCCCAGTGAAACTACTTTGTCAAATGCCCTCCCTGTTGCATCTTGGAAAATGGCATAGCTTGAGTTTAAACCCCTACCTTCCAAAAACATTCTTCTAAGAGAAGTACCTGAGCCTTTAGGCGCTACTAGAATAACATCCACATCTTTCGGAGGAACTATACCTGTTCTTTCATTATAAGTTACCGCAAATCCATGTGAGAAGTAAAGCGTTTTACCTGGTTTTAAGCTTTGTTTTACCGTATCCCAAAGCTTAATCTGCGCCGCATCAGAAAGTAAATACTGAATGATCGTTCCTTTCTCACAAGCCTCAGCTATTTCAAATAAGGTTTCACCCGGAACCCACCCATCTGCTATTGCCTTGTCCCATGTTTTAGAATCCTTTCTTTGCCCTACAATGACATTAAACCCATTATCTTTTAAATTAAGTGCCTGTCCTGGCCCTTGAACACCGTAACCGATAACGGCTATGGTCTCATCTTTTAAGGTTTCCTTTGCTTTAGAAAGTGGAAACTCTTCTCTAGTGACTACATTTTCTTGTACATCTCCAAATGTTAATTTTGCCATCTCTTTATTAATTGTATTTTGTTATAATTTCTTTTGAGTGTAATTCAAATTCTTGTAAGTGTCCTGAAAAAGATCCAATCATTTTAGAAAGAGAAACCCTTCCAGATCTGACAAAACCAAGCAAGCCAAAAGGTTTTAGCTCTTCAAAGACTTGATTGGTTTCTTCTTTTTTACCAGTCTTTTCCAGGATCAGAAATTCTCCTTCTTTAGACAATTCTTTTAATTGATGCTTTAAAATCAGGGATTTTAACCCTTCTTCCTTAGCTACTGAAGCACTATTTATTTTATACAGTGCAATTTCTGCAAAAGCAGTCTGCTCATCAGAAAAGTAATAGGCTTTTAAAATCTCTACTTGCTTTTCAATTTGCTTAACTACTTTTTGTACTTTTTCCTCTTCTTCCAATATCACAATCGTGAAACGATGAATTCCAGGGAATTCCGATTCTGAAACGGTAAGACTCTCTATATTAATATGGCGCTGAATAAGTGTAGAGGTTACCCTATTGAGCAAACCAATTTTATTTTCTGTAAACACCACTATGGTAAAAGGCTTTTTCATTTTTGAATTCAATGTTTATATGCTGTTGTTTTGATCAGTCAAGACGTACCTCTGAAACACAAGCACCAGTCGGAACCATCGGAAATACATTATCTTCTTTGTCTACCATGACTTCCAGTAGATAAGGCCCATTGTGTTCAAACATTCTGGCAATATCTGCCTCTAATGAGCTTCTCTCAGAAACAGTCTTCCCTTCTATTCCAAAACCTTTTGCAATCGTGATAAAATCGGGATTGACTAGTTCAGTAGATGAATAGCGTTTGTCAAAAAACAACTGTTGCCATTGTCTTACCATACCTAAAAATTGATTATTTAGAATGATGATCTTAACAGCTGCCTTGGTCTGAAAAATAGCCCCAAGCTCTTGTATGGTCATCTGAAAACCTCCATCACCAATGATTGCGATGACCTCTCGGTCAGGTCTAGCTAATTTGGCTCCCAGCGCAGCAGGTAAACAAAATCCCATGGTTCCCAAACCACCTGAAGTAACATTGCTCTTACTTTGTGAAAATTTCGCATATCTACAGCCAATCATTTGATGCTGGCCAACATCAGTTACTACAATTCCATTCCCTTTAGTTACGTCATTGACTCGTTTCACTACCTCTCCCATGGTAAGTCCATCTTTCTCAGGGTTTAACTCTTTTGAGATCACTTTTTCTACCTCAAGAGCCATGTGTTTTTTAAATTGGTCATGCCATTCAATGTGTTCATTGGGAGAAACTTTGTCAAGGAGCGCCAGGAGTGCATCTCGAGCGTCCGCTAAAACTGCTACATCAGCAAATACATTTTTGTTGATCTCAGCAGGGTCTATTTCTATGTGAATGACTTTGGCATTTTTTCCATAGGTTTCCAATTTACCCGTTACTCGGTCGTCAAATCGCATACCGATCGCTATGAGTAAATCCGCTTCATTGGTTAGTTTGTTGGGGCCGTAATTCCCGTGCATGCCTAACATGCCTACATTGAGTGGATGTTCAGTAGGCAAAGCGGATAAACCTAGGATAGTCCAAGCTGCTGGTATGCCCGTTTTCTCAACAAATTTTTTAAAAACCTGCTCGGCTTGAGATAGGATAACACCCTGACCAAAAAGGATCAATGGTTTTTTAGCCACATCTATTAAGCTAGCTGCCTGATCAATGCTTTCTTGCTTCAGCTTTGGAATAGGGATATAACTCCTAAAGCCTTTGCACTTCTTATAAAGGAAATCTAGTTCTGCAAACTGTGCATCTTTGGTAATGTCAATTAATACTGGGCCAGGCCTTCCAGAGGTGGCAATGTGAAAAGCTTTGGCAATGGCATCAGGGATCTCTTCAGCTTTTGTAACCTGGTGATTCCATTTGGTAACAGGCATCGAAATACTGATAATGTCAGTTTCTTGAAAAGCATCAGTACCTAGCAATTGTGAACCTACTTGTCCGGTAATACAAACTAGGGGAGTGCTGTCAATTTTAGCGTCTGCTAAGCCCGTAATTAAATTAGTTGCTCCTGGGCCACTAGTGGCAAGTACAATGCCTGGTTTTACTCCTACTCTAGCAAAACCTTGAGCCGCATGAATAGCCCCTTGTTCATGACGAGTCAAAACGTGTTTTAAAACATCTTGATAATCATAAAGCGCATCATATACTGGCATAATAGCGCCTCCCGGATACCCAAATATTAAGTCTACCGATTCTGCCAATAATGACTGAATGATCGCATGAGCTCCTGTCATACGCTGGGGTTTTTGTCCCTTTTTTAATTGATCTTGAACTTCCTCTTTCACTAATTTCATGACCTTAGAATTTATCTGTTACACAACCTTCAGATGCTGTGCTCACTGTTTTTGCATATTTATAAAGTACACCTGACTGATGCTTAAGCGGTGGTTGCACCCAGGCTTTTCTCCTGCTATCTAATTCCTCGTTTGATAGCTTTACTTCTATTTTGTTATTCCTAGCATCTATGGCAATGATATCGCCATTTTGTACTAAGCCGATAGCTCCACCAGCTTGTGCCTCAGGGGTAATATGCCCTACAACAAACCCATGTGATCCTCCAGAAAACCTACCATCGGTTATTAAGGCTACATCTTTTCCTAATCCCGCACCTATCACAGCACTGGTGGGCTTTAGCATTTCAGGCATGCCAGGGGCTCCTTGTGGGCCTGAGTAGCGTATAACAATTACTTCTCCCTTTTTAACTTCATTTCCAATCCCTTCAATCGCTTCGAACTCATCATTGTACACCCTGGCAGGCCCTTCAAAATATTCTCCTTCTTTTCCCGTAATTTTTGCCACGGCGCCTTCAGTTGCTAGGTTTCCATAGAGAATTTGTAGGTGTCCGTTTTTCTTTATGGGTTTGTCAAATGAGTAAATTACTTTTTGATCTTTTTTCAAACCAGCTGATTCCTCTAGGTTTTCAGCTAAAGTATTACCTGTGACAGTGAGACAATCACTGTGTAAATAACCTTCTCTTAGTAATGATTTCATAACTGCGGGTACCCCACCAACATGATGTAAGTCTTCCATTAAATATTTTCCACTAGGCTTAAGATCCGCTATGAACGGGGTGCTGTCACTGATCTTTTGAAAATCATCTAAAGTAAGGGTGAGCCCTACTGAGTGAGCCATGGCTATCAAATGCAAAACAGCATTGGTAGATCCTCCCAAAATCATGATGATCCTGATGGCATTTTCAAATGCCTCTTTAGTCATGATGTCTCTAGGCCTAATATCTTCTTTCAATAGGTAGCGGATAGCTTTCCCTACACGGTGAGTTTCGTGCTTTTTCTGCTCACTTTCCGCAGGATTAGATGAGCTGGCCGGTAATGACATACCTAAAGCCTCTATTGCTGAAGACATGGTATTGGCAGTATACATTCCTCCACATGCCCCTGGTCCAGGAACTGAATTTTTAATAATTCCAGTGTAATCCTCTTCCGTTATTTCTCCTTTTAGCTTTTGTCCATAGGCCTCAAATGCAGATACTATGTTTAAATCTTCCCCTTTCCATTTCCCTGGCTTTACTGTTCCTCCGTACACCATAAGTCCAGGCCTGTTGAGCCGGCCAAGAGCCATGATAGATCCTGGCATGTTTTTATCACAGCCAACTACTGGAACTACCGCATCATAGAATTGGGCTTGTACCACAGTTTCAATAGAATCAGCAATGACGTCTCTTGAAACTAATGAGTACTTCATGCCAGTAGTACCATTGGAAATACCGTCACTTACCCCTATGGTATGAAATATAAGGCCTACAAGATCAGCTTCCTTTACTCCTTTTTTTACTAGATGAGCCAAGATATTTAGATGCATGTTACAGGGGTTCCCTTCAAAGCCTGTGCTTACAATCCCTACCTGCGCTTTCTTCATATCTTGCTCAGTGAGACCTGTGGCATATAGTTGTGCCTGAGAAGCAGGTTGCCCTGGATCCTGTGTAATTGTTTTACTGTACTTGTTTAATTCTTTCATTAGTTTTGATCAAAAAAAAACGCCTTCTCTTTAGTAAGGGAAGGCGTTTTTAAATTTCTTATTTTAATAAGCTAAACAAACCCTCCCTTGGTGTGATCAATAATGATCACCACGGTAATGACCGCCACAGTTACGACTGCCGTAATAATGCTAAGGGTTGTAATAATGCTTTGTTTCATTTCTTTTCTTTGAGCTGGTAAAGTAATGCAACTATTGTTTTTTAAACAACTGCTTTTTGATTTTTTTTATAATTAATTACTGCATTCAATCATTTAGACAATTGATCGTATTATGTTTTAATCATAATTCAGTATAATATTTTATGAAAAATAAATGTAAAAGCTATATAGTCGACATAAATTTCGATTTTTGAAAAAATATAGAAGAATTAGGCTAGCAAGATAAATTACATTTTAGTAGCCTGATTTTTTAAGCTGTGGGTGTATTTTATGGCTTGTCAGAGACAAATTGTTTCATTTTCCTCATTACATATTATTTGTACGTCCAATAAACATATCATTGCAACCTGCGTAATAGTGACTCTATTACTTTATTAGAAACACTTCTATATTAAAGACATGATAAAGCATATTTTACTAGTAGCCATTACTTCTATGTTCTTAGTGAACGTAGCCGTAGGAAGGCAATCATCTGAAGAAACTCAGGAAATGGGGTTTGAAGAATACAACCCTAAATCCACCTTGGTAGTTCCTGAAAACCCAGTTAAAAGAGCCAAGTTTCCTTTTATAGATGTTCACAATCATCAGTGGAATTTAAAGGCAGAAAACATGCCTAAATTGGTTGGTGAAATGGAAGATCTGAATATGGGGGTGATGGTCAATTTGAGTGGTCGTGGATTCAATAGGTTCGCTGGAGATATCGGTTCTCAAGATTATTTGAGCGATATGGTTAAATTATTAAATAAAGAAGCGCCTAAAAAGTTTATTGTATTTACCAATGTTTCTTTTAAGGACATTGGGTCCAAAGGCTGGACTGAAAAAGCGGTTAAGCAACTTGAAGAAGATGTTAAAAATGGGGCAAATGGATTAAAGATTTACAAAAGCCTTGGATTAAATAATAAAGACATTAATGGTAATAGAGTAGCGGTAGATGATAAAAGAATAGATCCAATATGGGCAAAATGTGGAGAGTTGGGTATCCCTGTTTTAATTCACTCTGCTGACCCTGCATCTTTCTGGGATCCTATGAATAGTGATAATGAACGGTGGTTAGAGTTAAAACTGAGGCCAGGTAGAAAAAGAAGCGCTACTAATCCTGTTCCTTTTGAGCAAATCATTGCTGAGCAGCATAATGTATTCAAAAAACACCCTCAAACAAAATTTATCAACGCTCATTTTGGTTGGATGGCCAATAACCTAGCTAAACTGGATAAGTTTCTTAAAGAATACCCAAATGTTTATGTGGAAATAGGGGCAATTATTGCAGAACTAGGTAGGCAGCCTAAAATGTCTAATTGGTTTTTTGAAAGAAATCAAGATCGAGTTCTATTTGGGAAAGATTCCTATAGGGTGAATGAATACTATACTTACTTTAGGGTATTAGAAAGTGGAGATGAATATTTCCCTTACTACAAGAAATATCATGCTTATTGGAAAATGTATGGTTTGGCCTTACCAGATAATATATTAAAGAAATTGTATTATAAGAATGCACTCAGTATTATTCCAAATATTGACAAAAATCAATTTCCAAAATAATTTCCTCTAGAAGAGATATTCTCAATTAGCTTTTAAGATCATTAATTTGATATTGAACATCCTTAGGTAAGGATATTTTAATCCCTAAGGGATATTAATTCCCCTGGCCGGGCGCCCCTACTTTTCTGCGAGCGCTATAGCTTTCTCTGCGGAGGTGCTGAGTCGATCATTAAATTATTGCCCATAGATACCCCGTACCCTTGGGTCGGGGTTGGTTCATTTTGGAAGCTCACAACATAGGCCTATTTCATCTTTGAAATAGGCTTTATTATCGATAAAGTGATTTTACCATTAATCCCAACTTCCCTTGTAAGGGTCATAACCACATTTAAGAGGCTTTCCATATAGATGATTTTCTTCCGTAAATGCTCTGCAATCTGGACATATATACCTAAATTCACAATCTTTGCAAACCGCTACCTGATCTTTGTTAACAGACCATAGCTTTTGAAATTCCTGCTTCATAACGGTTTCTGATAAATCTATTTCGTTGGCATTTCCAAAACATTTTTCACAAGATGGACAATTCTTTACTTTTCCATTCAAGTCAATCCCTACCTTTTTATTGAGACAAGAGTTAAACCTTTTATTTTCAATAAAAGAACTAGTATTAATGGAGAAATACTCTTTGGAAACTTTTCCGCAAGAAGTATGATCAATTATTTTTTCATCTGTGATTAATACCCTAGTTTCTTGGAAATTATATTGTTCTTTCGCATTTCTATTTGCGACAATAATCAATATCACCTGTGGATAATTGGATACAAAAGATTCAATAGATGAAATGCTTTCCTTAAAATCACTTAATACTAATTCAATTGACCTAAAAGAGGTCTTAGGGATTAATTTCAAAATTGAGGAAAGCTCTTTTAAATCTATTGCTTTAAAAAACCGAAGTTGTAAATGTCTACAGCCTGTAGCTACTAACTCATTTAGAATCTTTTTATAATCATGAGAGGACTTCTTTCCTGTATCGATAATGGCATTATTTATCAAGCTTGGGTCACCCCAAAAATTACTTAATCTTGGAAAACTATCTTTGTCTTTAGTATAGAAGCCTAACCCATGTTCTGTTAAGAAATCAAAATTCTCTATAATTACCTGATAATCTTCTTTTGAATAGTTGATTTGAAACCATTTCACATTTTTGCCTGAATCCTTCTTAAGCAATTCTGCAAGATCCTTTGGGATAGGGTAGTAAGCACTATTTTGTAAGTCACAGATAATGGCATTTATAGCACCGATCACCGGTATACAGTTTGCAAAGAGCATAAAAATGGAGTCATTACTTTTTGAATTCATCCAAAGAAATCATTCTAGTGATGTGTTTGTTAAAATCCTTTTTACGGAACATGGGTGTTTGGTGCTTTGGCGAAAAAAAATAACCTTCTCCACTTGTCGCATTACCACTGATGATTCCTTTCTCAAAAAATTGGATTTTAGTAAATTGGAATGTAACTGGTAGCTCTTCTTTAATTCCTTCCAAATGAGATTTAATTTCGTGCTCTTTAGTCAATTGTTTTTTCATGCGATCAAATAATTTGCGATATCCATTTCTATAGGGTAATTACAGGGTTTAGAGACCATCATAAACTGACCCACTGGATTGATTTCTAAAAAAAAGATCTCCTCATTTTCTGATACAATAAAATCAAATGAACCTGAGTTTATCCCTATCTTTTTAGCCAATTTCTTGCACTTTTGTTCTGTGTCCCTTTTTAACTGAAAAGGCACTGTCCTGTTAGGTTTATGTTTGTCATATTTTCTAAAATCAGTAAGTGTGTTTGGATTACCTTGTGAGAAAATTGCCATAGAATAAAAACAATCATTTAACATAAATGAACGGATCTCAAATTTTTTAACTATTTCTTTCTGAAACAGAGATGGAAAAAACTCATGGGGTAATTTTTCAATAGAATCATGATCAATCCTTTCTGTATAGGCATTTACCAAGATATCTTCAGAATTTATATTGGGTGAATCTACAATTCCTTTTACTATCAGAAACCCATGGGATTCAAAGTTTTTCTCTACAGTAGATTTTTTACTTGTTATAAAGGTGTGCGGGACTAAAAACCCACATTGTTTTGCTAAATCCAGTACTTTCAGTTTATTGACGGACCTATTTTGGTAACTACCCAAAATCTTTATTTTTTTCTGCCGATCAATAAAAAAATCAAATAAATCTTTCCATTCTTCAGTGACATACTGATCTAATTTCTTACTAAATGAGACAGACTGTTTTATTTCGTGAAAAAAAGGATAGTAAAATTCACCTTTCCTATACCAAATTGCCTGTAAATCAGAAGATAAAAATAGTTCATCATTTACGGAAAGCTGGAAAACATCTGTTACTTCGTCATATTCTATAAACTTTATATAAGTACCAGCGTTAATTCTGACTACTTTATAGTTGTAATGAATCAGCCAATCTATCACCTCATTGCTAGATTCGTCTACATTTTCTGAAAATATAAGGATTATTCCCATATGGCACCCCTTCTTTTAGCATAATCTTCTATAGGCTCCAAACCTATTGCAGCTCTGCGGGAATTCACCTTTTCTGGCTCAGAAACTGTGAGGATTCTCTTTTCAGAACTTTTTTGAATATAAGTACCATACTTTTGTTTCCGTGTCACTCCGATAGAGTCATAATCTATGATTCCTGCATATTCGTTAGGTGTCAGTAAGCCTGCTTCCATCGCTTTAATCAGATAAGGTTCCATGACTTGAATCTGTTTTGAGCTAAAATGATGAAATAGCAAAGAGATTCTACCTGTAATGTCAAGTTTATTTGATTTTTTGAAATCTCCCATCATAAATTTCTCAGGCCAACTATCGTTTTCACAGAGTACTAATATTTCCTGAAAGTTGATCAAATCTTTTTTCTGAAAATTAGTCAGCAAGCCCCAAAAATTTCTAGAGCGACGATCTCTTTTTATGATCCTTTTTATCTTCTTTAGCAGTGGTTTATTCAATGATTTTATATAAATGTTGTGCAAAGAATCGTATTCATCCAATATTTCTCGTCTTAATTCTATAGAGTAGAGGTTCCTCTTCCTTATTGTATGTTTGAGTTTTTGTCTGGAGAGCCCTGACGTCAAGGCTTGACTGATAAACTCTTTTGCAATACTATCTCTCTCTTTAGCTTTTCTACTAACCTTAGCGGCAGCTAGTAAATGAAAATTAAACGGGTTTACAGGCTGATTAAATGCCTTTGCATATTGTGTGGCAGCACCTTGGTAATTACCTGCCAAAACATATTTCTCTGCTTGATAAATAGCTTGATTATATACTATAAACGGTTTATCATTTTGCGCGAAAAGCAATGAATACTTAGTAACTAAAAGAAGTATGCAGTAAACATACTTCTTTATAATTATGGGGTAATTAACATCTGCCTTCATACTTCGCTTTAATTTTAGCTTTTCTGAAAGTTTCATCATTGCTGTCTACTACTTTTGCACAAGCACCACTTCCATCTCCTTTATATTCTACAGATCTACCGCCTTGTACAGCAATAGATTCATCTTTAGAAAGAGCAAAAGCTTTTATAGCTTGAAGTTTTGATAAGGATTTCATAAATGTAATTAGTTTTATTTTATTACTAAACTACGTATATTTATTTGTAATTTAAACTTTTTAGCAGATAAAAAATTGAATTTGAGTAAGTATTAGACATTATCACGGTTGGTTTTTGTATAGATAAAACTCCTTCTAAATTTCACTTTTCTGAGCCCGTCAAAGTAATTATGAATTTGTAATTACTGTTGTCCGATAAACTTTTTGACACATTAATGATTTTACACTTACTTATATCATATTATCACAAAAATAAGATCTCTAATGGTGGGCTGGGTGTCCACGAAAGGCGTGAATTTTTTGATTTTTAATTACTAGTATCCGAGAAAAAGGTTTTCATTTTTATACATTTTGGAGGGTTGGCACGGTACGCCGTCGCGGTGATCATTTAGCGAGGTGTGCGAGACGGTCGGCCGCTGCCGGGTTTAGGGTGGGAGCTTTAAATTATTCGCCAGGCGACCCTGTTGATTTTTTTGGCGGCCGTCGCGCGGTCCTTTTTTCAGGGGTCCGCCCCCGCGGCAAGGAAAAACGGACGAAAGCTAGAGTTGTCAGCCCTTCGATTGATTTATAGGGGGTGTTTTTGAACTTCAGAAATAATCTTTGATTAAACGATATCAAGAGTAGTTTTTCTTCAATTTCAGTTTTACTTGGATGCCAGTAATTTAAACAGTCAAAATAAATGATAATTGACAAAAAATTTTCGCTTGTGGCGCCATTTTCTTTTGACGGTTCGCGCGATTCTTTTCTTTTGGGCGAGCAAAAGAAAATGAGCAAGCTTGGAGACTAGTCTTTACCAAATAGTAGGAGGTGGTTTTTGAGAATTGCAACAAAATACCCACTGATTAAGTTTAAATGAGATTTTTTCGCTCAATTTAAATTTAACCGAACAACAATGATTAGTAATTTTGACTTGTTAAACTTGAGTCAAAAAGGTAACAAAACAACCATAATCATTCTACCGTGATAAACTCTATTAAACATTATTAAGGGGAAAAAATCTGTTAGGTCATCATTTCTATAGACGCAGTTGCCGAGTGTTTTTACTAGCGACTTTAGGGTATGAAAATAGATTGCGATAACCTTTATTCTTAAACCC
>CALGOB010000187.1 GCA_937958005.1 uncultured Cyclobacteriaceae bacterium | reverse complement strand
AATCAAGTAGAGGTATTCCTTGAGTACTGGATCAATTTTTAAATCGTCCTTAGAGTCGGGTCTCTCTTCTACCTGATTAAGCCACTGTTCAAAATTGCACTTTTTTTTTCTAGCACAAACATATGAGAGTCGGGGCGCCCGGCCAGGGGAATTAATATCCCTTAGGGATTAAATTTTCAGTCAATAAGTCAATGATTTTAAGACCATTTATCATCAAATTAATAATAAAAGGACGTAGTAGATTATGTCTGCAATTTGATTCAAAGTAAGTCTAAAAGCGCAGCCATAACAGCGCTATGGTCAGTTTATTTTTTGACACAGTCTTTGATATCAAATGGGTAGTAAGAAATGTTGCTATGCTTGTGTTTTTGGCTAAGAATCTCCATTCTATTATGTTAACACCCAAATCAGAGTAAGGACCCAAGACCAGTGATGACACAGGCTATGCGCCCTAGATAACCATGACGACCCGACCTATTTGGATAGTCTCTTAATTTCTAACTTAACAGCATTGAGGAGACTCTATCTTTGTTAAAATCAAATTTAAGGCCGTTTTCTTCAAAGAAAATCAGCAAAGCCAAAATCAATTCTTAAAAGGGAAATGAGTTATTTTGTTACAGTCCTTTAGAAAATAAAAGGACTGTAACGATTGGTTAAATTACATCATTTCAAATTACTCCCCTTTTTCAGGCTTTAGTACAATTTCAACCCTATTTTTCTCTGACAAGTATTTATTGGCGATCTTCTTGAGATCTTTAACAGTTATAGATTCTACCATTTTTTCATAGTCATAGAAATCATCTAGGCCTTCTTTATCAAAATAAGCAGTTCTAAGGTTGTTTAACCAGTACCTATTTTCCTTCAGCTGTTCTTCCCTATTAATTCGTTGAGCTTCTTTTACCTCATCTAAATCTTCTTGAGACACTCCATTCTTCTTAATATTTTCTATTTCACTGTAAACAGCCTGCGTAAGTTCAGCTATATTTTCTGGCGCACAAGGAAAACTCACCCTGAAATTGTAAGAATCATAAGGTGTATTATCCATTCCTCCCCTTGCTCCTACTCCATAAACACCACTTTTTTCCTCTCTTAAGATATCTATCAACCGATTGGATAGAACAGCGCCTAAAGAAGTCAGGTAATAGTCTTCAACTTTATCATAAGCTGCTTCACCCTGAAAGTTTATAGAAACTTGACTTTTGGGGTCTGTTCCTCTGTAAATAACTTTTTCTACCTTTCCCTTAGGTGGCCTAATTCCCAAATCTCTCCATATTTCATCTTTTGAATGCTCAGGAATACTTGCTAAATAAGTGGTTAACATAGATTTTATCTTCTCTTTCTCAAAATTCCCTACAAAGACAAATGTAAAACTGCCTGGATCCTGGAATCTTTCTTTGTAAATTTTATAAGCCAGTTCAAGGTCTACTTTCTCTAAATCTTCCGCTGTTGGAAAACCTCCCGCCCTTGGGTGGTTTTGACTCATTATTTTAATAGACTGATCCTGAAAGAAAAATTGAGGGTTAGACATCAAATTTTGAAACAGCATTGTATTTCTACTTTTAAAAGAGGCAAATGCTTTTTCGTCTTTTCTTGGTGCTGTAAAATAAAGATTGATCAATTGCATCATCGTTTCTAAATCTTTGGGAGCGGCAGTACCATTAAAGCCTTCACTAAATGCCCCTATAAAAGGAGAAACACGAACGGTCTTACCGGCAAACAATTTAGTCAGATCAGTATTGGAAAACTCCCCTACTCCACTTGATCCTATGATCTGTCCTGCATTAGAGGCAGACACATATGATTCATCATTATAAACAGAATGTCCTCCATAACTAAAAGCAGTCATTAAAACTTCATCGTTTTTAAAATCAGTCGGTTTTAAAATCACTCTTATTCCATTTGACAAAGTGATTTCCTCAGCACCTACACTAGTTAAACTTTTTTCTTTCTTAATCTCGCCCTTAACAGGTAGTTTGGCCATTAACTTTGCTCCTGAAACATTATCTTCATATGCCTTGATTTCCATTTGAGAAACTTCATTCAACAGTTTCCTAATTACATCCGAAGAAACAGGCTCCAACCCTTCTTTTTCTGGGCCAGTCACCACTATCACCCTATTCTTATCTTTGATCCACTTTCCAGCATATTGATTAATTTCTTCTACGTTGATCCCTTTAAATACTTGTGAAGCGAAATCAAAAGTAAATTGCTGTGAGGGCACTACTTCTGCCTCTAAAAAAGCTTCAACATATTGCCTAGCATAATTACCGCTTTCCGTTTTATCTTGTTCTTTGGCAGATTTCTCTAAAGAATTCAACAGTTGTTTTTTAGCTCTTTCCAACTCTCCCTTAGTAAAACCGTACTGCTTAACCCTTTCATTTTCGGTTAACAAAGCTTTAATTCCTTTTTCAACATCGTTTTCTCCTACCATAGCAAATGAAGAATATTGATTTAACCCCTTCACAAAACTTCCTCCATAGCTGGTACTCCCAAATACAAATGGTGGTTCTGCTGATTGCCTTAACTCATTCAATCTTTGATTGAGCATGGTATTGTAAAGGCTATAACTTAGTCCTTTTCTAAAATCTGCCAATGTCTTTCCTTCTTCCTTTCCTTGTTTATAGACAATGCGGACTTGTGTAAAAGAAGCCTCTTTATCTCCTTCTATGGCAATTAAAGTCTCCTCATGATCTGGAGCTCCATAAGTTTCTCTTTTTCTACTATTCTTTGGGTTTTTCAGTTTGCTAAATTTAGCCTTAATCTTCTGCTCCATTTCATCAAGATCTAAGTCTCCAACGGCTATGACAGACATTAAATCAGGCCTGTACCAATCTTTATAGAACTGCCTGATTGTTTCATAACTTGCATTTTCTATCACATCTTTGGTCCCAATAGGCAACCTCTCAGCATATCTTGAACCTTTATACATCACTGGAAACCAAGCATCCCTCATTCTCTGATCAGCCCCTCTTCCTAATCTCCACTCTTCTATCACAACTCCTCTTTCCTTGTCTATTTCTGCTTCTGATAACTCTAGGTTTCCAGCCCAATCCTCTAAGACCTGAAGTCCTTTTTCTAGTATTTCTTCATCGCCAGAAGGAATAGGCAACATATATACCGTTTCATCAAAAGAAGTATATGCATTTAGATCTGCACCAAACTCAACTCCTATAGACTGTAAGTAATTAATCAAATCATTTTTTTTAAAATTCTTTGATCCATTGAATGCCATATGTTCAATAAAATGTGCCAATCCTCTTTGTTTCTCATCTTCTAGTATAGAACCCGCATTGATTGCCAGTCTAAACTCGATCTTATCAGCAGGTTTACCATTCTTACGAATGTAATAGGTAAGGCCATTTTTCAACTTACCAATTCTCACAGATGGATCCATTGGAAGGGGTTGATCAAGCTGATTTTCAAAGTTGGCTTTAATCTTTTTTTCCTGAGAGCTAGCCCCAGAAGTTACGAAAACAAGTCCTAAAGCAAGGCTCATTAAACGAATAACAAGTTTCATATTATGTTGATTTAGTTAACAATTTTGATTTATTTCTAAATGTAATCAGACTTAAATAAAATTAGTCATAAGAAATGTTAAATCATATGACCAAGTACTAACCAACAAAAAAATCTTATTTCAATAAAGATGGGCTTTAGTAACAAAAGAGCCAGAACGTAATATCACATTACTAGGCACAATATGTTACACCTCTAAAAAGAATAAACTTTATTGATAAAAAAAATGAGTTACCCTAAGTAGAAGAAGTGAAATCACTTTTATGAAGAGAAATCACTTCAAGTTAAAAGTATCTTTAGTAATAATTATTAAAAATCTCACCTGCAATCTTCATCGTTTCTGGCATTAGGTCCATTTTAAGTCCCAATGGATTACTTTCACTTTCTAATGCACCAATTATATTTTCAGTTGCAATATTACCCACCAGCACATCATCAGCCATGGGACATCCACCATATCCATTAATAGCCCCATCAAATCTTCTACAACCTGCATCAAATGCAGCTTTTACTTTGCTAGCCGCATGTATTGGGTTGGCATGTAAATGTGCCCCAAACTCAACAGAAGGAAATTCCGAAATCAGCGAAGAAAATGCAAATGAAATGCTTTGTTCATCAGCTACTCCAACGGTATCAGATAAAGAAATAATGCCAATTTCTAATGCCTGTAGTTTTTCTATAAACTGGCTGAGGTATTCTGCCTCATAAGGATCTCCATAAGGGTTACCAAATCCCATAGAGAGATAGGTTACCATCTTTTTTTCTGATTTGACACATATTTCTTGAATTTCCTTCACCGTATTGAATGCTTCTTCAATAGAACGGTTCGTATTCTTCAACTGAAAGGTCTCTGAAAGCGAAAGCGGAAACCCTAAGTAGTTTATTTCACTGTATGCTGCTGCATCTTTTGCACCTCTTGTATTAGCTACAATCGCCAATAATTCTGATGGCGTACTTTCCAAATCCAATAGATTCAATACTTCTGCCGTATCTTTCAATTGTGGGATGGCCTTAGGAGAAACAAAACTTCCAAAATCTATGGTATCAAACCCAATCTTAAGTAATTGATTGATATATTTTGCTTTCAATTCTGTTGGCACAAAATCATGTAACCCTTGCATCGCATCTCGTGGGCATTCTATTATTTTCATCTTACTGGGTGCTTATTTACGGAAAATTAGAAAACCTTGCCTTATTGAAGTCAGTTCTTCGCATATTTATTTATATTTTGTCACTTATAGCTACTAAAGCCAATTTAAATGAAAGAAATGATTTATAAATTCTTTGCAATAATTTTGTTAATCCTATGTCAAGGACTAGTTTCTTTCGTCCCTTTGTTTGCTCAAAGTGATTCACTATCTAAACAAGAAGAAAAGGAATTCAGTTTAATTTTTACGGGTGATGTCATGCAACATGGCTCACAAATAAAAGGAGCGTTTAATAGCAAGACTTCTTCTTACGAGTATGATTCCAACTTTCATTACCTCACACCTATTTTATCTTCAGCAGATCTTACGGTTGCCAATTTAGAATTGACTTTAGGAGGCCCACCCTATAAAGGTTACCCAACATTTAGCAGTCCTGACAACTTGGCTGTTTCTTTAAAAAAAGCTGGAATTGACTGTTTGGTAACTGCTAATAACCACTCTTGTGACAGAAGGAAAAAAGGAGTTGTAAGAACCATAGATGTTTTAGACTCTCTACAATTTCCTCATACAGGAACTTTCAAAAGCCAAGCTGCCCGCGACACCTTATACCCTCATCTAATAGAACAAAATGGATTTAAATTAGTGGTACTTAATTATACCTATGGCACCAATGGAATACCTGTCCCTAAGCCAACCGTAGTGAATTTAATTGACGAAAATACCATGAAAGCCGATCTGGTGAAAGCAAAAGCCTTAAAGCCTGATAAAATCATAGTAGTGATTCACTGGGGTTGGGAATATCAGTCTTATCCCAATAAATCACAAAAATCTACAGCCAATTTTTTAGTAGAGAATGGGGCAGACATTATTATTGGGATGCACCCACACGTATTACAGCCAATGGAAAATTACTATGATACCTTATTGAAAAAAGATATTGTAAAAATCTACTCTCTTGGGAATTTTGTCTCCAATCAAAGAAAGAGAAAAACCGATGGCGGCGCAATAGCTAGAATAGAATTACAAAAAATTGGAGATCAGGTGACGGTAAAAGAAGTAGGTTATCTTCTTACTTGGGTAAACACTTCCATTATCAATGGTAGAAAATTTTGGTACATCTTACCTGCTTCATATTATCAGCAAAACCCTGAGTTGCTAAGTAAAGAGAAGTATGCAAAAATGAAATTGTTTATTGATGACAGTAGGAAATTGTTAAAAAAAGCCAATGTAAACTTTCCTGAATACGTGTGGAACCCAAAAATCACAAATTGGACATTGAAATGAATCCATCCATAATTAACAAATAAACCATTTAGGTATTTCTGTAGCATTCCTTCATCAGAATAAGGTGGCTAATAAATGAATAATTACCTTCTGGTTCTTCTCTTTGGTTTCTTCCTTTTTTTTAAGTTTACCTTAATCTCAAGAAAATAACTGGGCAAAGGAAATTCCATAGCTATGTTCCGCATTCCTCCATTTCAAAACAACTGTTTTGACATTTAAGTTAATTACTAGGTTTCCCAATAGCCTCTATTTTTATAAATGCACTAGATACTATCACAATAGGTTTTATATAGATCAATGCTCCTCCTATTGATACCTAGTATTAGCTGCTCAATAATTTAAAGCCGAATGATGCATTAGACTTTTAAGAGAAAATCATAAATAGCTGTTAGATAGCTGCTTATTTTCTGATTTGCAACGCAGACATAGGCTCTATTATGGTGAGTAGGAAATTAGGATTTAAGTGGCTAAATGACTGTTAGTTATGGTTTGCATCAAATTTCTATTGCATCATTCAGGTTAAACATGAAAGGATTACAGCCCTTCAGCCGTGATTACTTCTATCAAAGGTAAAAACATGCTAAAACAGACCAATTCACCAGAAAAACTTAGGGTTGGTTGTTTTATCCAAACCAATGTTTGACAAGCACTAACAACCAATTTATTATTTGCTAACAAGTGTTAGTAACAAAATATTATTTTATAATTAATTCATAAATAACACTTGTATTTTAAAAAATTCCGCTTTACGTTTGAATCATGATTCAGGAACAAACCATATTTTACTTTTTTTATTACCGACCTCAAGGTGTCGGATCGGGTTTGTTTTGAGTCAATCAAAAAAGAAATTATAAAGCCTGATTCGAAAGATTCAGGCTTTTTTTATATCAAAAAATGAATTAAAAATTAAGGTGATGATAGAAGTTACAAACATTGAAGATTGGGGACTGGGGTTAAAGAAAAATCTCGTAATTGCAGGCCCTTGTAGTGCAGAAACCCCTGAGCAAATTACCCAGATTGCAAATGAGATGAATGATTCTTTTGTCCCTAACATTTTCAGGGCGGGAATCTGGAAACCTCGTACTAGGCCAGGAAATTTTGAAGGAATAGGAAAAGAAGGTTTGAGCTGGATGGAAATTGTAAGAGAAAAGCTCAACATCCCAATCACTGTAGAAGTAGCAAATGCCAAACATGTAGAAGAAGCGCTTGCAGCAGGCATTGAAATTCTTTGGATAGGTGCTAGAACGACTGTCAACCCATTTTCTGTTCAAGAAATTTGCGATTCCCTGAAAGGTGTTGATATTCCAGTAATGGTTAAGAATCCTATCAATCCCGATTTAGCACTTTGGAAAGGTGCCTTAGAAAGATTGAACAAAGCTGGCATCACAAAGCTAGCCGCCATTCATAGAGGCTTTAGTAGTTCTATCAAAACTAAATATAGAAACACGCCTGAGTGGGGTTATGCAGTTAGGTTAAAAGAGGAATTACCAGATTTACCTATCATCTGCGACCCAAGCCATATAGGGGGTAAAAGAGATCTTATTCATGAGGTTTCCCAGCAAGCTTATAATTTAGGGTTAGATGGTTTGATGGTTGAAACACACCACGATCCTGACAATGCCTGGAGTGATGCTAAACAACAAGTTACCCCTGCTAGACTAAAAGAAATCATCAACAGCTTAGTTTTAAGGGAATCTATTACCAAACGTCCCGAATTAATGAACGAACTGGAACGTTTGAGGGAAAGTGTAGATACTATTGACGCACAAATACTAGATTTATTAGCTCAAAGGTTTGAACAAATTGAGGCCATTGGGGATTACAAACGACAAAACAACTTAACGGTTTTTCAGCAAGACCGATGGGAGACGGTTACTAACAACAGAGTGGAAATGGGGAAAGGGAAAAATATGTCAGAGTCTTTTATGAGGGCCTTTCTAGATGCCATCCATACTGAGTCTCTTAAAAAACAGGAATCTAGGATTAAACTAGCAGATAAAGTTTCCGTATAATTCGGTCTATCTTCTGCTAGTTAGAAGGTAGTTAATCTGACTTTTTATGAAAAAACAATTTGAAAATTGAACTATTTAATTCATACCAAACCTGCTTACTATCAGCCAAATGGTAAGTAGGTTTTCCTTAAACATATACTCAAAATAAAAAAGAGAAAATTCATCCTGTTTACATTTTAAATAGAAATTTCATATCTTATGCTTGTATTGGACTGGGAATACTTATAATCAGTGCATTAACTTTAATCTTTTAATAGATACAACTAGTTTATGTTAAGGTTATTAGTGATTATTCCTTATCATTACTATCAGTTATATATGGTCACTTTGATCACGGGCACATGGAAGTATCATACCAGCAACAAGAAATATTAGATACTCAAGGCAATATCAGTATCAATGGTATTGCGGGTTCTGGTAAAACCACGATACTCCCCCTATACTTTCAAGCCAATAGCAAAAAGAAGATTCTTTATTTAGTGCCCAATAAGTTCATTATGAAAAAGGCTAAGGCACTCTATCGTGACTTAGGGTTAAACAAAGTACGTGTAGAGACTCCTTATACTTTAGCATGGAAAAGGATAGGTCATAAAAAGATTAGCGTGAGAGATCATGAATATTCTCCATTCGAAATCAAAAAAATCTTGAATTTAGATACTATTGACCCTATCCAAGATCTTAAAATTGCAAATTATGTTGGCAAACTCTTAAAATGCTATTGCAACAGCAAGGCCATAAAGCTTTCTGAATTAAATTTTGAAAAGTCCTTATTTGACAGCAACGAACTTCAGTATTACTGGAAAAATGCCGAAACTATATGGTTACATACCAGTACACTTATTAAAAAAATTAGTGAAGGTGAAATCCCTTGTTACCATGAGTATTACTTAAAACTATATTTACTGACAGAACCCAACCTACAAAGTGAATTGATCTTATTGGATAATGGACATGATGTATCCCCTTGCATTTATGAGGTATTCAATAATCAAAATGCCATAAAAGTCGTCATGGGTGATGAACACCAGCAATACAGACAAAATGATTTTTTCATTAATAGTTTACACTTAAATAACTTTAAAAGCCTCAACTTAGAGAAGAGTTTTCGATATAATCAGATCATAGCCAATCAGGTAAGATGGGTTTTAGCACGAAAGAAAAAACTGTTTGAGAATTTTGAGGCACCTGTTATTACAGGAATTGGCCCATCGGAAATGACCGGTAATCATGCGGTGATAGGAAGAACAAAATCCGGTCTTCTTTCTAAAGCAATTGATCAAGTTTTTATTCAAAATGAGGTTGATGATTTTTATTTCGAAGGTGAGTTCAAAGATTACTACACTCATAGAAATGGTGCCAATGTAAATGATATACAAGCACTCTACCTGAAAGAAAATGCCAGGATCAGAGACCCCTTTATCAGGTCTCTCAAATCATTTACCAACCTTGAAGAATATGTTGCTAGAGTAGGTGATCCTGAGTACGAGGGATTAATGAATCTGGTAAAAGAGTTTGGGAAAGACCTGCCTACAATTATCAGAAAAATAAAAAAAAGGATAGGTCCTATAAATGAACAAAAACACAAGAACCTAATTTACAGCACCTTATCATTTGCTAGAGAGAAAACTTATGATGAAGTGACCCTCTTAAATGATTTTATGGGAATCAGGAAAGACATAAAGGAAGAAGTAGATATAGATTATGCCTTTTTAGAAAAAGAATTCAACCTTCTTTATACGGCTAGTAGTAAGGCAAAAGTAAAACTGAATAATTTAACGGATACTGATGACGATAGCCCTGATCACCCCATCAACTATGAGGAGGTAATCCTTCCTTTCATCAATAAAATAGACTTGAGCGATAAAAATACGAAAGCAGATCAGATAGAAGACATTTATACCTTAAGAAGAATTAAAAATCACCACCGACAGATTTACGAAAAATGGACTCCTGAATCTGACGAGAAATTAGCCCTGTTAAATGAGAATAGAAAAAGCATAGAAGACATAGCAGCCAACTTTCAAAGAACCAAGGCTTCTATAGCAATGCGTCTCAAAAAAATAAGTGATGAAAATGAAGAGGAATAATTGAATTAGTAATTGAAATCTGATTAATAATTTTTATATCGCCCTTCTAGGCTCAAATTAGAATAAATGCATCTACCTACTCAGGCCAAAGGCAAATTGCAGACAGACTTCAATTAGTAATTAATACCAATTTAGCCTTATAAGTTCTGATTAGATTTCTTAGTTTATTTTTTATTCTCAAAGGCAAAAAACGAAGGAATAGCAGCGCTATTCAAAGGCTTTTTAACGCATGAGAATGAGAAATAAACAGGAAGATATACGAAGTTTTAAAGGTAAATTGGTATAAACTAGGGCGTGCCCTCACTCCTAACGTCGTTCGGTCGGGCTATACGTGCTACAAGGTAGCTTACTTCTATCCCTCACGCGGTAGGATCCAGAAGGCTTAGTGATAAATCTTACTGAAACTCAAAACCAGATTGGCAATGAACCAACCCCGCCACAAGGGTACGGGGTATCTATGGGCAATAATTTAATGATCGACTCAAGAGTCGGGGCGCCCGCAATGCACTTAACTTAAGTTTTATAAAAAAACTGATTTTAGTTTGTTGATATTCAGTATAGTCTGCACTCAAAAGTTCTTAGGTTTTATT
>CALGOB010000186.1 GCA_937958005.1 uncultured Cyclobacteriaceae bacterium | reverse complement strand
GTAACTGTTACATCAATAACCCCAGACAGTTCATCTTCACTGATCAACCCGTCGTTATTTAAATCTTCATCTATCACAATCAGTGGTGCACCTGGATCAACTAGGTCTAAAACAGCTTCATCGCTGACCGATAAACCTTGGTTACCCGCAATGTCTGTTACAAAAGCTGTCGCCGTCACCGTTCCCCCATCTCCGGGACTTGGAAAAGTCACACTGATCTCGCCAGCCGTAACATCAGCTGCCACTAGGGTGATGTTTAAAGTATTACCATTTCCATCTGTTACTGTTACTATATCTCCAGTCACTGCATTGGTTGGTAAGGTAATTGTCACATCGATAACCCCAGACAGTTCATCTTCACTGATCAACCCGTCGTTATTTACATCTTCATCTATCACAATCAATGGTGCACCTGGATCAACTAGGTCTAAAACAGCCTCATCACTGACTGATAACCCTTGGTTGCCTGCATTGTCTGTTACAAAAGCTGTCGCTGTGATCGTTCCCCCATCTCCGGGACTTGGAAAAGTTACATTTACAGCTCCAAAAGAAATATCACTTGACGAAAGTGTTACCAAGATCGTGTTACTATTTCCATCCACAACAGTTAAAACATCTCCTGCTATTGCATCAACTGGTAAGTCAATACTTACATTGATATCTCCTGCCAACTCATTATTCCCTATTATTCCATTATTGTCAATATCTTCTGTAATGGTAATTGCTGGTACGCCTGGTGCTAAAAAATCTAAGATAGCCTGATCCATCACCGATACACTTTGGTTACCAGAATTATCAGTCACAAAAGTTGTCGCTAGAATTACTCCTCCATTTCCTGGGCTTGGAAAAGTAACTTCAATAATTCCACTTGTAATGTCTGTGACTGTCAAAGTTATCAACTCAGTATTACCATTTCCATCTGTAATAGTAACCATATCACCAGATCCGGCATCAGTCGGTAAGGTAATCACTACATTCACCTCACCAAATAATTCCGAAAGACTTATCAATCCGTTATTATCAACATCTTCTGTTATTATTATGGCTGGTGAACTAGGTTCTGTCGTATCTATGGTCAATTCATCAGATGTGCTATCAGTAGCTTCACAACTTCCATCTGTTGCAGTAACAACTACTTCATTTATTCCATTCGGATTTGGGTTAAAAATTCCACTACTTGGAGAACTTGTATCAATAGTCCAGTTACCGCCTGATGAAGTAGTTATAAAAGTTGCTCCAGCTATTTCAACAATTACTGTATTCCCGTCATCGGCATTTCCAGTAATGAAGGGACTTGTAGAATTAGTCAAGAGAAAATCAACTGTAGGTTCACTCGGTAAATTCCTTACAGTTAAGGTAAAAGGCGCTGAGGAGCTCTCGCAATTTGTACTACTCTTTAGAAAAGTGATCGTCCCATTGTAAATAGCAGGAGCAGCATTATTTGGAATCGTTAAATTCAAAGGGCTTGAACTCAAGTTTCCATTTAAAACATCCACAAAGCCTTGAGCATTCGCGGTAGCCCCGTAGTCAATGTTATATTGATCTGAATTTCCAATTACTGCTGAAAATGATATATTGGCACTTGTTTCTCCGAAGCAGATTTCCGGGTTAGCTCCTAATGTAAAATTAGGAATATCTGGATCCGACAAGGTAACTGACATGATTGTATTGGATGAACAGTTATTTATGGATACACCAACGTCAGTATAAGTCCCTTCAAGTAGTCCATTTATAGTCATATTACCATTCCCATCGGCTGATATGGCAGTACTTGTTAATGAAGGGTTATTGTAGGTAACTGTATAAGTAGTCGAGGGGATCAATCCATTAAGCTCTAAACTCCCAGTACCTCCACAAGTAGCTGGATCAGTCACAACCCCAAGGCTTATCACTGGATTAACAGGATCCGAAAATGAAAAGGACAAATTATTTGACACACACCCTGAATTTGTCACATTTAATTCTGTGTATGATCCAGCCCCTAAATTATTCAAAGTATATTTTCCGTTTGTATCTGAAATAAACGTTATTGCTGATTGCGCAACAGTATTAAGCTTGTAATTTAAATCGTAAGAAGTATTAGCAGCCAATCCAGTAACTTGAACAAAACCTTCGGATCCAGAACAAGTAACTGGCTCCATTGTATTCCCTAAGGCGATATCAGGCGGGTTCAATACAATGATAGGAATAATATTAGATTGACAAGAATTAGCCTCATCTGTCACACCTATATTCGTATAAGAGCCGGCATCTAATGAATTTATAAATATACTGCCCGCAATAGGATTCTGGCCAGTTAATGTAGTTACAACTCCGCCAAAAGAATAGACTACTTCAAATGTTAAAGCATCATTTAATCCTGTCAATTCAATTCTACCATCCCCAGAACTGCAGGAAGAAGGGTCTGTACCATTTGGAGTTCCAATATTAGGTCTAGTAGGATCCTCTAACACGAATGGCCCATTTAAAACATTTGATTCACAAGCATTTGCTGATACCTTGATATCTGTATAATTACCATCGTCAAGCCCTGCAATTATTAAATTGCCACTTCCATCTGATGAAAGGGTAATGTTTATAGGCACTCCGTTCTTCAAATAGTCTACTGAATAGCTAGTATTTATAGATAATCCTTCCAAGGCAATATTCCCATCATTTCCACTGCAAGTTGTTGGATTACTACTGCTATCAAAAGATAGATTAGCAGTAGCAGGGTCTGATAAAACAATTGGCCCCACAACTGTATTTGAAATACATGAATTAGCTTCAATTCTAAAATCACTATAGACACCTTCTGATAAGCCCTGTATAGAGATGTTTCCTGATCCATCTGATGTCAAATTTGTTGAAACAGTTAGACCATCCGCTATATAATTGACCATATAGGATGTATTATTTTCGAGTCCAGTCAATTGAATATTTCCATCTAAACCTAAACATTTGGAAGGATTGCTATTAGTTCCTAAAGCAATGGAAGGTGTAATAGGATCACTGAGTATTACATCTGGGTCATTTAAAGATGTGCAACCATTAATTGTTATGCTTAAATCACTAAAAGTGCCGGAAGGAGTGCTAATAGTAGTTGTATTACTGTTAACAGTTACATTCTCAAATGTACCTCCATTGTAATTTATCAGGTAGTTACCATTAGGAACATTTGTAAAAGTCAGATTTAGTGATCCATTAGTATTACAATTTGATGGGTCTACAGATCCTGAGACTGCAATAGTTGGTACTGGGGTAATCGATACAGTAATAGAAGTTCTAGATAGGCTATTGCAACCAGAAGTTGAATTAACTGATTCTGCATAATAGGTAGCTCCATTTACTAAAACCGTACCACTCGTAATGGGACTTCCTCCAAAAGCAGCAGAAAACCACTCCACTACATTACCCCCCGTTCCTACTGTAGAAACAAGATCATCAATGGTAGGTTCACCACAAAAAGCCTGGTTAGCAACTGAAGGAGGTAAAGGGTTTTGATTAATTGTTAATACTTGCGATAAAGTAGCTGAAAATGTGCAATTTGAATTGAGATCTGAAATTAAGACAGTATTAAAAAGGTTTCCATTTTCATCAAAATTAAGTGGTATGGATGTAAACGATATCTCACCAGAGCTGTTGGCAATGGAAGTCCCACTAATATTTGAAGCACCTCCATTGATGTTGTATTCAACACTATATTCTGCTCCTGCCTCTAAACCTGAAATTGACAGGTTAGCAGATTCGCCATCGCACAAGGCATTTATGGTTCCTAATACTGCTCCATTCAGTGGGTTTCCGTTTAAAATAGTTACTTGAGTAGTGGTTTCACATCTTCCACCAAAAGAATAATATACATTATAAGGACCACCAGAAATACTCTCAGAAACATCAATTACACCCGTAAAAGAATTAATAGAAAGTCCTGCATCTGCACTGAAAGTCCCTCCAGATAAGCCAGAAATAATAGGTACCTCGTCCATACCATCCATGCACAACCTTGCAAATTCATAACTAATAGTTGTATTTGAAAGACAAATAATGGTTTGGTCGTTTTCTCCTGATTCTGTAGGATTTCCATTTCCATTAGGATCTGGATCACTATTGAAGTCAGAGTAATCTACTTCATTAAACGGCCCCGTTACACCATCATTTTCACCTGTTGTTAAATTATTAGCAATCATTTGATTGGTGTATCCATCACTAGTGGCGCCACTCATGTCTACTTGAACAGTAAATCTAATTTTCACAGATTCTAAAGCAGCCAATTCCGTACCCAATGCGCCCAAAGTATCTAAAAGAATAAAATTAGTTTTACCATCAAAACCTGGTTCTAATCCTCCAGAGAGAAATGATCCAGATTCTATAGAAGGAGTACCAGTGATAGAAGCAGTAGCACCACCTGGAAGTCCTTCTTCTATTTTTTCTACTAGTTGCAGGTTTGGAGATGATTGACTTATATTAAAGCTTTCGACTACTATTTCATACAGCACGTTAAAAATAGAGGAGCCTAAATCAGTTACACTAACAATGTCTTTAGAAACTCCAATTTCTCCTGGGCAGAGCCTAATATCTATGGGGAAAGATTGCTCAGAATCTTCGCAACCAGATAATACACCAGATACGGTATAAACCCCAGGAGCAGTTACATCAATTACATCTGCTGTTTCACCATCTAGCCTTATTCCATCCCTAAACCATTGATATCTGTCAAAACCTGCCGCCGAAATACTAATTGGTAAATTATCAGGCGTACAGGTAGATGCATTGTATCCTTCTGGTGCTTCAATTACGGGTTCTTTGGTAAAACCAGAAAAGAACCCTCCAAAACCTTTATTGCCACTTGCTATAGTCAATGCAGCACGAATAGGCCGATCACTTTCCATAGTTACATTTCCTGTGAATCCCGTAATCTTATAAGTCACATAATTACTATTTCCGATTACTGTTTTAGCAGAACCTGATAAATCTGTCCCATTTATATTCATGGAAGCCCCTGCTTCTCCAATAATTTGCAATACTGGTGTTCCAATTTGATCAATGGCTGGTATATCAACAATCTTTCCACTCAAACAGAAAATAGGTGGCACAAAATTCAGACCTAATTGCCTTTCATTACTTCCACCTGTACCATTCAATCCTTGATATACAAATACTGGTTGAGAAGTTAAAATATGCATATTATCTTCCGCTGTATAGCTTGCCGCATCAAGTCGTAAATATTCTCCAGCCATTAATGAGGTAGAGTTTACAGCTGTCACATTTCCATTCACAAAAATATCTGTATTGTCTTCTGCTGCTACAATTATTACATTCTCACTAGTTGTTCCTTCTCCCCTGATGACAATGTATTCATTTCCTATCCTACCTAAAGAGACTAATTGATCAATACCAATATCCCGCCCTGCACCATTCCCACCAGGTGAGCCAGCCAACCAAGAACCCGAATTAACTACGATGTTTTTGTTAGCAGTAATATGTGTCCCATTTACTTCATTTAGGTTAGCTGCTGCGTCATTGGCATATGCTGCCATAACATAAGATTGCCCTTTACTTAATGTAAATGAAATAGTACCTGAACTCTCATCTATATTTCTAAAATCTACTGCCCCGTAGTCACTAATTTCTACTTCTGTATCATCTTGAGTAGCCATGATGCTAAAGACATGTGATTTATTGGATTGTGATCCACTTGTATTCCAAATATGACCAGTTCTAAAATCCGTACCAAAGGCCGATGTACCTTTAGAACTTAGTGAGGCAGCCTGTGCCCCTTCATTTACTCTAATACTTGCAAAAAAAGCACTATTAGATTCTAGAATGAGTCCTTCCCCTGTTATTGGACTTGCCAATTGGGCGTCTGTTATTAAAAAATCAGTATTGGTTCCTCGGTTGTTACCCGTTCCAGAGGTTAATTCTATAATTTGCGGGGAGGTTCTAGAAATAGTCACTGGTGAAAATGGTAATATGTTACCAGCTCCATCAGTTACTGTTACTTCAATATCTGTAGCTTTCGGCGTAGTGAGCACTAAATAAATAGCATCAGCATTATTGTTTACCCTATCTACCCTAGCGTGCATCGGTGGTATGTAATGTCTTGTATCCAATTGTGCTTTAACTGTAAAGCCCGACAAAAAAACTACTAGGTAAAAAGCAACCTTAGTTAGCCAATTTAATATTCTTTTATTCGATAGCATAAGCATGTAATTAGTTTAATACCTTCAATTTCGGCCTAATTAAATCTCCAGAATGTTATTCGTCGATGAGTGGCAATTAATTAAGTATGAAATAACTTCGGTATCAGCTGTATCTCCAAACATTAATTCTTCTTATATCATCCGTCATTCTAGGTTTTTTGTCTATTTTAGAGTTAACAGAATTCTGACCACTTTTTAAAATCAGTGATACTGACATTGAACATCAATTTTAGAAGAACTACTCCTAAAAAGATTTACCTTTTGAATGTAGAATCAACCCTTAACTCAATACTTTATGTCAGGTACTCTGACCTAACATATCTGTCTTTTGAAAAGGTTACTTAGTTTGTTAAATTATGGTTTTCAATCCCATAAAACACTTGAGGCTTTACTTGTATAAATATAATTATAATTGAATTCTATCTTTGTGTTTAATAGTTAAACAAACCTAGTTTTACTTTGAATGGAAATTTGTCTATATAAGGAAGTAAATCCAATAATTAATGAATAAAGTTATGAGCCTGAGAGCTATATTCAGTGTTTGTATCAGCCTTCGAAAACAACTAAAAATTACTTAGTATTTTGATAATCACATGGATCAGGTAGTATCTAAAATAGGAATCAAGAGACAAACTTGCGGAGCAAGTGACATTTTTGAATACAGCCAATACAAAAAAAATGAACCAACCCCGACCCAAGGGTACGTGGTATCTATGGGCAATAATTTAATGATCGACTCAAGAGTCGGGGCGCCCGGCTAGGGGAATTAATATCTCTTAGGGATTAAAATCTAAAATTTTAAGCATCTAATCATCAAATGTGTGAGTTGATATTTCCTAAAAAAGTTTGAGTTTAGGGGCGAGCTTTGAGGCATTTCCCTACAAATTTATTGTTTGATCCACAATGATTGAAATGCTGAAGGTCTCAAAAACAAATCCTTGTCAATGAATAAAACAAAAAAAAGGGGTGAGCAATTTTCTTTAAAACTGCAGACCCCAAAATCAACCGAGCAATTAATTTTAATTTCTTATTTGATATAGTCTATTTAATGATCTAAACATATATCCTTATTCAAAACTAGTCACAGTTTCTGAACTCTATCGGTAAAATTCGTTATGTAAACAAAAAACGCAGTTAAGCCGTTATGAATCTTTGTTGATTGGTTTTCTCCCTTTACAGTCAACAAATGCTTTTTATGATGAAAATTCTTTAATTCAAGTCTCTTAATCAAATCTTATTTTTCTAGCAAACTCTCCTTGTTAAGTCCTATTTTAAGAGATATTTAAATTATTATAAAATTTAACTGAAAACAAATATTCTTATATTTATCGAAATAAACCATAGGTTAAACTTCTGAAAATTGTGTTCTATCCAAATAATCAATCATTAAGATAACCACTTATCAGAGTCTCTTCTTTTATTATTTTTGTATCTCAGCTATATTTAGTTATATTTAAGATCAATCGGGCAGTTAAAAGTATCTTATAAGATCGCTTATGAGAATACTATTTAAACTATTTACAGCTAAAATAACGAGCACATGCCTGATTACTCGAGCCTTACAGGTAAAACAAAATCCTTGAGTGGCGAATACAATAGTCCTTCACTTGCTAAAAATAAATTGACTGAAAGAGATCATTTTGTTTCAAAAGCATGTCATGAACTTAGGAATCCAATTAGTTCTATACTTGGTTTTACAAAATTATTAAAGCATGAAAAATTAAGCCCAACTGCTATTTCATATTTAGAATCTATAGAAAAAGCAACCAATGGTTTAAAAGCATTTTCTGAAGATGTTTTGGAAAGCATTACTGAAAAAAAGTACCAGTTCAAGATTTCGGAGGAAAAATTCCAGTTAACTTCTTTTTTGATTAACCTAAAAAGGACACTTAAATTTCATGCGGAGAATAAGGGACTTAAACTCATTTTTGATATTAGTCCAGATCTTCCTGAAGAAGTTATTGGCGATCCGATGAGGGTAAGTCAAATCTTAACCAATTTAATAATCAATGCAACAAAGTTCACAGAGACTGGCTGGGTAGAACTGGCGGTTTCTTCAAAATCAGACAAAAAAAATCTTTGTGAGATACAATTTTCCATTACTGATACTGGAATAGGAATAGCTGATGAGCAACTGAATAAAATTTTTGAAGACTCCTATCAAATATCCCCTCTTGATAATACGCAAGAAGGTTTTGGTTTAGGCTTGACCATTACAAAAGAATTGGTAGATTTATTAAAAGGAAAAATAAATGTAAAAAGTAAAGTAAATGAAGGGACTTGTTTTACAGTAAACCTCCCTTTTAAACTCACTAAAATTGAAAATCCAATTGAAACTAAAAAAATCTCACCTAATGGTCTATTGGTAGGTAAGAAAATACTCTTTATTGAAGACAATGAACTAGTTGGAAAATTAATCTCTAAAAATTTGTTGGCTTCTGGTGCCTTCTTTTGCATTAAAGCGAATGGGTTTGATGCTTACTATGAGCTCATTAAAACTCGTTTTGATTTAATCATCTCCGATCTTGAAATACCAGGCATCAGTGGTTGGGATTTAGTAGAAAAGTTAAAAAACAACAAAAATGCTCTCAATTTCAAAACACCAATAATCGTTACTAGTTCCTTCATTACTAAAGATGACCGAAAAAAAGCGGCATATCATAAAGTTACAGATCTAATAGAGAAGACCTATTCTTATGACGAGCTAATTGATACTATTTTTGAGACCATTAATAAAACTCCAAAAAGAGACGATTCTTTTAATTTAAACAGTACTCCTTTAATGAAGGAAAATCCTGAATTACTGATTGAACTTACTGCATTATACGCCGAAAATTCTGCAGACTTAATTCCAAAACTCAAAATATATTTAGAAAATGCAGATGAAGACTCATTGCGGAAGGTTTTCCATAGATTATTGAATTCTACAAAACTTTTTGGAATGGGTAAATTGACCAATCACCTACATGATTTCCTTGCAAAAGAAAGTGGGAATTTTTCAAAACTAGCGTTGAGTGAAGAAACAGCTAAAATAATCAATCTATATGAAGCATCAGTTGAATGGGTTAAGTTAATCTCAAAAAACCTTATGATTAGTAAAAAAGAAAAAATGGTCAGTAAAAATCTCCAATGGATTCCTTCTAAAGTAGGTAGACATTTTTTTTTTGAAACCCATTCTTAAAATACTTTTAAATAGTAGAATTACATTGAAAAAAAGCTTCTCAGTTACCTAAAATACAAAGCAAATTTCTTGATATGACCTCAAAAAGAATCTCACTGAACTGCATAGTGGTAGATGATGATCCTGTATCTTTAAAATTAATGGAAGCCATGATAGACAAAGTGGATTCTATTAACCTAATCTCCTCTTTTAGTTGTTCCTTAAGAGCATTAGACTTCCTTTTACAAGAAAAAGTAGATCTTATTTTCCTAGATGTTGAAATACCCGAACTTACTGGCTTGGAGCTGCTAAAATCCTTGGATTATGAATTAGAAGTAATCATTATGAGCGTAAAAGAGCAATATGCATTGACAGCTTTTGACCATGATGCAACAGACTACCTATTGAAACCAGTCACAGAATTTAGTCGGTTTCTTAAATCTGTGAACAAAGCAGTCTCTAATTTTAAACAACGACAAAAAAGTATTCATGAAGTAGACTACGGAGACCAAGAAAACCTATTTATGAAAGTAGATACCATGCTTTGTAATCTATCATTTAAGGAAATTTTATGGATTGAAGCTTATGGGGATTTTGTAAAAATCCATACAAAAGAGAAAGTTTATACAGTGCTTTCAAAATTTCAATCTATAGCAGACAAACTACCTACAAAAGATTTTATAAGAACACACAGGTCCTTTATAGTCCGATTGGATAAGATTAAAAATATTGATCACACTAATTTACAAGTACATAATAAAATAATTCCAATTAGTAGATCTTGGAGAAAAGAGCTAATGGAAAAAATAATCATTCTCTAACGTATTAATGAACTAATCCCGACTCAGCGCCTCCGAAAAGAAGCTTCAGTGTCCGTGAAAGAGTCGGAGTGCCCAACTAGGGGAATTAAGATCTCTTAAGGATTAAAAATCTTATGCTCAGTCATTTATAATCACGGTTGGTTTTGAATAGATCAAACTCCTTCCAAATTCTACTTTTCTGAGCCTATCAAGGTAATTATGAGTTTGTAATTACTAATTATTTGTTGATAAACTTGAGGAAAAGGTAACAAAGTAATCATAATCATGCTTCCGTGATAAACTCTAAAATTGTATAAATAATCAATTATTTTTCAAGTATACCTAAGTACCTATTGCAGAGCAAGTGCATTTTAGAGGTTAAATAATATCTTAAATCCGCAGAACATTTTTAAGCTTAGGTTCAAATCATCTAATAGGAGTTTTATGAATACATTTCATTACAATTGCTATTCACTCAATTGAGTGAAAGTGATTTATCTAAGAATACATGATTCTACCTTGTATCTAAAGATTTTTACCCATTTTGGCAAAACACTTGCGGATTTAAGGTAATAATTTACTAGCATCCAAGTAAAACTGAAATTGAAGAAAAACTGCTCTTGATATCGTTTAATCAAAGATTATTTCTGAAGTTCAAAAACACCCCCTATAAATCAATCGAAGGGCTGACAACTCTAGCTTTCGTCCGTTTTATCATTGATGAAAAAAGGGCGGCCGCCAAAAAAATCAACAGGGTCGCCTGGCGAATAATTTAAAGCTCCCACCCTAAACCCGGCAGCGGCCGACACGTCTCGCACACCCCGCTAAATGATCATCGCGACGGCGTACCGTGCCAACCCTCCAAAATGTATAAAAATGAAAACCTTTTTCTCCGATACTAGTAGTAATAATTAAGATTGATAATCATCAAAGCCTAGTTGCGTTCTGGATAGAAACGGCATCTTTTTCTGGCTTTTGCCAGAAAAGATATAGTGAATAGCCAGTTTAAACGCCCAATATTTCAATCATATTTTAAACGCGTTTGCTTTGATACCACTTCTTTTTAAATAATACGCTAAGGTTTACTAACCTTTTATTAATTTTTATAATAAAAAGAAAATTCCCCAATCTTGTTAAATTCAGTAATTACTGAATTTAACAAGATTGGGGAATAATTCAAACATTGCGCAATTATCTATTTTTAATTTCCTAAAACCGACCATGTTCTTGACTATTTCAATTGATGATCAATCTTTCAATTCCTACATTTACTTAAAGTTGATTTACTAAGCAAGCAAATCCTATTTGTGTGATTGGTGATCATGTTTTCATCTATTAAACAATAACACATAAAGGGTTCGTGTATTTGTATTAAGTAATATAATGGATGCCAATTACCCTAAAGCCCACTAGTCGGTGATTATCAGTAATTATTTGTTGGATGAACAAGAACATCCGTTAAACGAATAAAAAAATAAATACGGGTGTTTTGAGCTTTCAGTTTTATTCTCAATTGAAATAAAAAACTATCATAAATGTCTTATCCTTTTTATTTTCTCTCATCTTGCCACTCAAGTGCAAGTGCAAGTGCAATTAAGTTGGAAAAACCAGAAGCAACAATACAAAGAGAAGCAACTCTGATTTATGTAAATTAAGCTCTAATGATGCCCTAGGAAATCTATTCCGAATACAAGTCCCTTCATTACAATCACTTTTTGCTAAATCAACGATGTCATGCTATATTTCTCTAACGTAGGTGTCCGTAATTCTAAGCTTTATAAGCTCGTAACAATTTCTAATGCAGAATACGGATAAGAAGCCTTCATCGTACCATTTTGGATCAGAAAGCAACAGATACTTTACATCATCAGTTACAAATATCAAGAACAATTCAGTCTTTTTATCCGACCTGAAGACAAATATTAACGCTCCGTAGAGAAAGCTATAGCGTTCGAGGAAGAATTAGAGGTGTACGACTAGGGAATTAATATCTTTAGGGATTAAATAGGGTCAACAAATCACCTTTAAACGATAACCTAATTTGCCCCAAAACTACCATCTAATGTGGCAGTGAAGGGGCAATAGCTGGCCGAAAAGGCACCTCAAAGATTTACTTTAATTTCATAAAATTCATATACCCTAACTTACTCTTTCAAGAGTTACCCGGTTTTATACTAAATTGATGCAAGTCAATAATACTTCCTTGCTATTTAAGTAAATAAATACCTGAAAATAGAAGAAAAGGATAACTCTGGAAGGTGTTAAAAGAATTCAAATACTTAGAATTTTTCTAATACCTCTTTCTAAAGTTAAATAAGAGTACATACTGCGCGATTGGGAATTGAATGCTGAAAACAAGAGATTATATCTACTTTGAATCAACCGGTGATTGGTGTGTTAACTTCTTCATTTTGCGTAATTAATTTATTTAAAATTTTACTTGATCAAATTGTTTGATTCCACAGTCAATAATGTATTTCTGAATACCATATAACTTCAGAAAAATTAGTTTTAAAAGGATTAAATTGTAATTCACTTTTAAAACCGATCAACCTTATTTATCTGTTAAGAAACAATAAACTAGGTAGAATTTTTCTGAAATTAGAATTGGATTTTAAATAATTAGTTAAATTTTAGAAACAAGCAATAGTCGCCGACCAAGACTTTACAATGCTTATTTCATTAGTTAAATATAATGATTTTTCACTACTTTTCCTACTCAGGGATTTATTTTCGATCAATGAAATTTCGAATATATTTTTCTTTAAAAAAGTCCACTTATCTCTCAAATTATTAGAATAAATTCTTTTTATATAAGTAAACATTAATAAATAAATTTGATAAAATTTTCATTGTGAAGTTTAATTGTTCATTTAGTTTTCAATTAGAATTTCTGTCCTTCTATTACTTTGGTGTTGCTGCTCGTTACAGTTATCCTTGCAATTTATAAATACCTCTTCTTCTCCATAACTAGACTCTATAATTCTATTGCGTGAAATTCCATTTTTCATTAAATAAGTTCTAGCTGATAAAGCCCTTTTTTTGGCCAATTCTTGATTGTATGATTTTGAACCTCTTATGTCCGTATGTGATTTCAGTTTAATGCTTACTGTTGGGTATTCATTCAAAAGCCAAATTATTCTATCTAATTTTTCTGCTGCATCCTTTCTTATATTTGACTTGTCAAAATCATATAGAATATTTTGATAAGTATATACTTTCATTACTTTAATCCCTTTTTTCATCATATCAGCTCTAAAAGAGGCTAATGTCCCTTCTTTTTCTATTAATTCTTCTTCAATAGCAAATAACTGAGTAGTCTCACCATTATTCTCTATGACAACCACATCTCTAAATTGCTCTTCGCTTTCTTTTTCGATACCCATTAATGGCAATTTGATAACATAAGGTTCTTTCATCTCTTTTGGCAAATCAATAGTGGCTAACTTTTCTTCTACTTTAGAGTAGTTTTCCTTCATCCCTGTCAAGTTTACTTCATCTCCCCTGATCACTCTAAAAGTTAATTCCTTGTCAGCACCTGTAGTGGCAATAATTTTATCAGATTTTACATAAGAACTATTGATAGTTCCTTCTAGTGGCTCTCCGGTTTTCGCATCCACTAACAAGACTTTGACATCATAGAAATATTTCTCAAATGAGTAAATATCATCATGTCCTTCTCCTCCTTCTCTGTTACTAGACAAATATCCAGATCTCCCATCATTAGATAAGATTAACCCAAAATCATCCTTTTGTGTATTAATTGGATAACCAATATTTTTAGGAATTCCTGGGTCAGAAGAAGAAACTTCAAAAACATCTAACCCTCCTAAACCAGGCATACCATCACTTGAATAATATAATGTGCCATCTGGATGAATGAAAGGGAAAAATTCATTTCCTGGTGAGTTAACCAGCTCTCCCATATTCTCAGCTCCTCCCCATTTTTCACCATCCCATCTACTCATATAAATATCAGACCCCCCTTTACCTCCTGGCATATCACTGGCAAAATATAAAGTCAATCCATCTTCAGTTACACTTGGGTGTCCCACAGAATACTCATCGCTATTAAAAGGCAATTCTACAGCAGGACACCATTTTTTACCATTTTTAGACTTGATAGCATAAAATAGCTTCAATTTATTGACACCATCCTTACTCTCATTTGATTTCCCTTTATGGTAATTGTTTCTAGTAAATATCACTTTATTGGATTGATCAAAAAACGTGGCAGGCCCTTCATGATACCTAGTGTTTATACCACGTTGTATTTTAACTGCTTCGCCTTTTTCATTTACCTTAAACATATCCAAAAAGTTAGAGTTATCCCATGCATATTTTGGTTTAAACAAACCTTTCGATGGCCTTGCGCTAGCAAAAACGATCCCTTCTTCTAGGTATGATGGACCAAAGTCAGAATGCTCTGTATTGAAATCAGTAATTCTAACATTATAGGCTACAGAATCTTTGAAAAACAATTCAATGCTTTTCAAAGCTTCTTTCTTATTTTTAATTAATACCGCCATTTTTCCATTCTCTCCATGAAGGTTATACCATTTGTCTGCTTCCTCATAATCCCCTACACTTGACAAGACTTGAGCATAGTTTAGCTGATCAGCTTTGTTTACTAAAAAACCTAAATCAGCAGCTTTTTTATACCACTCCCTAGCCTGATTACTATCATTTATTTTTCGGTAACTATCGGCTATCTTGATAGTTGCCTCATTGTCATCAGGACTAAGTTGCAACACCTTTTTATACCTTTTAATAGATTTAGTATAAGCAAAAGAATCAAAGCTTCTGGAAGCTTTTACTTTAGCCTTTTCAATTTTTCCTTTCGTCTTTTTTTTAACCTCTTTATTCTTGTCAATTTCTGTCCAAGAAATAGTAAGTAACCCAATTAATAAAATAGTGATTGTATAAATATTTTTCATCTGTATATTGTTAAGGGTTAGAAATACCTTGGTGTCAAAATCTTATTGGTTGGAAGGTTAAATACATAATTTACTATTATTTCATGTGTATTGGTACTAATAGAAGTAGTTGTAAAATCATAAGAGTAACCTATCAATAATTGGGGATTAATCTGCAATCCAACTAAACCAGCAATGCTTTCTACAGGCCCAGCAAGTTTCTGATCACTCTGACTCAACTCAGACCTAAAGCTTACCCCCAACCAAAGAACCTTTGCTAATAAAGCATTTAAGTTTAGGTCAAACTCTACTGGTGCATTTTGTACTGCTTTGAATAGGAAGTTAGGTTTAAGTACCAAGTTACTTTTTGTATTGATGATATACCCACCAGATACAAATAAATGACGTAATAATCTTGGGCTTTCTATACTGGTGTCTAACCCTTCGAAAAAATTGGAATTTATTAATCTAGGAATAGAAGCCCCTAGGTAGTACCTATCTGAATGCAGCAAAACACCTGTACCAAAGTTGAATTTAAAACCTAATTCGTCATTTGCAAATGCTTGAAACAAGGGATCTGTCCTATCAGTGTTTTGTAAAAGTCCAGTTTGGTTCTCCAGCCTAGCTATATCATTACTGAAATTATGCATGTTTAATTGTAAACCAAAGGAAAGTTGAGACTTTTCACTTACTCGGATTCTATAGGCATAACTTAAATATCCAGTATATTCAGTTTTAACTCCTCGCGTATCTTTGAACAGAACTGCCCCAATGGAGGCATAACGATGACTCAAAGGGCTATGTATGCTTATAAACTGTGTACTAGGCGCCCCCGCAATGGCGGTCCATTGTTCTCTCCAAAGACCACTTACACTGACTCCTTTATGAATCCCGGCATATGCCGGGTTCAAAGGGAGTGCATTATACATATATTGTGTAATGGTATATTCTTGCTG
>CALGOB010000185.1 GCA_937958005.1 uncultured Cyclobacteriaceae bacterium | reverse complement strand
TAATAAAGGTTATCACGTCAGTTTTACTATAGCTTTTCTACTGACTCTTAAATTATGCAAGCCAGCAGCAATTTTGAAGACTAAATCTCTTTTTTGAAGTGATTTAAGCCTGATCTTCTCACGGATAATTTTGAGTCTCTTAACTCCACTAAATGCATGCTCAACTGTGACCCTTGCTGATCCTATAGCTTGGTTGACCGATTTTTGTAGTTCTGTTAACTGCCCACCTTTTGGTTTTTTAAAAGGAAGTATTGCATTTGGACAATCTTTTTCTATGCCAATAAAACTAAGGTCAGCCAACAAGTTTTGCCCTTTCAGGTGAACGGCTACCTGATCCCAATTAGTTTTATCATGCACTGGCCCCATATAAGATTCACTAATGAATTCAATATAGCCAGACTGATCGGTAATTATCAGGTTTTTGAGCGTGTGCATTTTCTTTTTACCGCTATAAAACTCTTTCTGGTGGTCATGGTCAATATCCCTAACCACTCTTTCAGTAAGATCTAACAAAAGGTAATCAATCTCTTCATTGACCTGTTCATAATAGCAACCCATTTGGGGCATTACTCCCATTTTAAGCAAAGATTCCAAAAGTACAGGTATCAAATAGCCTACCCATTCACTGACTTTACTTTGAGAGATACCATACAACCGCCCATGATAAGATTGGTTCGGGTTCTCCTTCAAGTACATTAAGATAAGGTCCAACTTACACTTACTGCCATACAAACTGCTCCTAACAGATTCATCAGGTTCTGGAAAAAGACGCATCTGGCCTTTCAAGGTATAAAGGGATAGCTTCTTGCTGATCAATGGATCAAAGAACTTAAACAAATCTTGGTAAGCTACTTGATTTAAGCTCAAAAGTGACCTAAGTTCACTTCGGTTGACGCAGGTCTGTTTTTGTTTTGTTTCACAGCTACAAAGCAAACCAATGTCAACCGATTTTTAACTCATAATAATTCTGTGGTGATAACCTATAATATCTAAGGTCTAAAATGTTGTATCTTTTGCCTTTTAACTATTTATGTCGAATTCAACCTTTCAAAATAAGCTTTGCCTCATTTAACTTGAGTAATGCTTCTACTGGAGAAATAGTGTTAATGTCTAAATCTCCCAAGAGTTTAATGACTTTCTCAAACTTTGGGTCTGCTTCAAACATGCTTAGCTGGAAATTCTGTTTAGGCATTTCCTCAATCTTTCTCTGATTTTCTTCCTTTACTTTGTCTTTTTCTAAATGGTGCATGATTTCATTTGCCCGTATGACTACTTCATTGGGCATGCCGGCTAATTGTGCTACATGGATACCAAAACTATGTTCACTGCCTCCTTCTTTTAGCTTTCGCATAAAAACAATCTTGTTGTCTAGTTCTTTGACGGAAACATTGAAGTTCTTGATTTTAGGAAAATCATCTGCTAACTGATTGAGTTCATGATAATGAGTCGCAAACAGTGTTTTTGCTTTGAACTTAGGGTGATTGTGAAGAAACTCAACAATAGACCAAGCAATGGAAATACCATCATAGGTACTAGTTCCGCGGCCTATTTCGTCCATTAAAACCAGGCTTCTATCGCTAAGGTTGTTTAAAATACTGGCGGTTTCAGTCATTTCTACCATGAAGGTAGATTCTCCTTTTGACAAATTATCAGAGGCGCCAACTCGTGTAAACACTTTATCGATGATCCCTATTTTAGCATACGATGCAGGGACAAAAGAACCCATCTGAGCCATGAGTGTTATCAAGGCAACTTGCCTCAATAAAGCAGATTTACCAGCCATATTAGGCCCCGTGATTACCATGATCTGCTGAGAAATATCATCTAAATAAACGTCATTAGGGACATATTCTTCGCCAACTGGCATTTGTGCTTCTATTACAGGATGTCTACCAGCTTTAATATCAAGTTCAGCATTGTCATTAATCACAGGCATGCAATAATTTTGCTTTTTGGCCACCATAGCAAAAGAAGAAAGGCAATCTAGTGTAGCTAAAATTCTAGCATTTTGCTGGACTTGAGTCAGATACTCTGCTGCTTGTATCACAACCTCTTGATAAAGTGCACTTTCAATAACATGGATTTGACCTTCAGCATTTAGGATTTTTTCCTCATATTGCTTTAATTCTTCTGTGATATACCTTTCAGCATTTACTAAAGTCTGTTTCCTTATCCATTCCTGTGGCACCTTGTCTTTGTGTGCATTGGATACTTCTAGGTAATAACCAAAAACTTTATTGTAAGCAATTTTTAAAGATTTAATACCCGTAGCTTCTGTTTCCCGCTGTTGGATTTGCAATAGATAATCTTTTCCTGAAAAGGCAATTTTCCGTAACTCATCTAATTCTTCATGAACACCTTCCTTGATGATATTCCCCAGATTAGTAACTAGAGGTGGATCTTCTTTGATCTTATCTTCTATTAACTCATATAAAAAATCGCAAGGGTGCAATTGACCTCCTAAATTTTTTAATTGGTCATGGCTGTCATTGCTTAAGGTCTCTTTGATAGGTTTAGTGTGATGAAGGGTCTTTTTTAATTGTAAAAACTCTCTAGGGTTAATTCTACCAGTTGCTACTTTTGAAATGAGCCTTTCTAAGTCATTGATCTGTTTTAAATGCACTTGTAGACTCTCCAGTAATTCCTCTTCTTTTGTGAAAACAGCTACTACATCCAGCCGATTAGTAATGGCCTCCTTTCCTTTCAAAGGTAACACCATCCACTTTTTTAATAACCTAGACCCCATTGGGGTGAATGTTTTATCCAAAATATCGATTAGAGGAACACCATCTATCTGTTGGGCATAAACTAACTCTAAGTTTCTAACAGTAAACTTATCCAGCCACACATATCGGTCTTCTTCTATTCTAGAGATGGAAGAAATATGGGCAACTTCTTTATGTTCAGTATCTTCAAGATAAAACAAAATGGCACCGGCTGCAGAAATAGCATCATCCATCCCTTCAATTCCAAAGCCTTTTAATGAATTAACTTCGAAATGATTGGTTAATTTTTCATAACCATAGTCCAAACCATAAATCCATTCTTCAAGGCAATAGGTATTAAAATTTTCTTGGAACTTTTCTTCAAATTGATTTCTATTTTTCTTGCAATAGATAATCTCTGAGGGTACAAAGCTTTGAATCAATTTCTCTATATAAGCTGTATCTCCTTGAGCCACCATGAATTCCCCCGTTGAAAGATCAAGAAAAGCGATTCCCATCATAGTTTTTCCATAATGGATAGAAGCTAGGTAATTATTTCTTTTCTGCTCTAAGACATTATCATTCATAGATAGACCAGGTGTGACTAGTTCTGTTACCCCTCTTTTGACAATGCCTTTAACACTTTTAGGATCTTCTAACTGATCACATATGGCGACTCTATTTCCTGCACGTACCAACTTCGGTAAATAAGTGTCCAGAGAATGATGAGGAAAGCCAGCTAACTCTATGTGCGAGGCAGAACCATTGGCTCTTTTGGTCAACACGATGTCCAATGTTTTACTTGCCCGGACTGCATCTTCACCAAATGTCTCATAAAAATCTCCAACACGAAATAACAACAATGCTCCTGGGTGTTTAGCCTTGATCGCATTATACTGTTTCATTAGCGGAGTTTCGGTCTTGCCTCCTGAGCTCTTCTTAGCCATATGATAAGCGAAATTGATAAAATATTTTGCACAAAAGTAAAGATTAACAAGGATATCTTGCCACTACTTAAATCTTTTGTTTGATATGTATGATATTTCTCACTTTGGTTGTTTTTGTTTTCAATAGTCTGAGGATTAACTGCATGAAAGGCATTTTATATGACAAAAATAATAAAGAATTGAATTTTATCGCTAATCCTTGCATCTATATTAAGGTTGTTAGAGTTTTAGTTTTAGGTACTGCTTTTTTAACTTAAAAATATGTGGCATGAGTATTGATACATATTTGCTGTATAATCATTGCCAAATGACAGCTAAATTTAAAATGCTTACATTTGGAGCTTAACTTGAGGAAAGAAAATTGAAGTTCTAGGTACTGAATGATTACGCCTTAATTAGTAATATTATCTATTAAAGTTATGAGACACATTGTTGCAATATTGTTTTTTAGTTTCCTTTATTTAAATATTCATGCACAGGCACTAATAGATCATCCAAACAATATCTATCAAACTAAATCAGGAAAAGAACTAAGCCTAGCTGAAGCTAGAGGTATGCTTAACTCTTCCCAGCGTTACCAACTTGATAAGAAAAAACTTAAAGATGGATCCACACTGGTTACTTTACTTCCAATATCCGAAAAGGATTTCCAGAAATCAATTCAGAACAATCAAAAGAAAGTAAAAAAATTAAAGGGACAAGAAATGATTGCTTTTGAGCTTTCAGATAAAACAGGTGAAACAATTAGCAATGAGTCTTTGAAAGGGAAGTTAACGGTCTATAATTTCTGGTTTACAGGATGTAGGCCTTGCTTGGTGGAAATGCCCCAACTGAACAAGTTGGTTGATAAATACAAAGATCAAGTGAATTTTATTGCTCCTACTTTTCAAGATGAAAAATTGGTTAGTCGTTTTTTAGAAAGGAGGACGTTTAAATATAATACATTGGCAAGTGGTACAGAAATGATCAAAAAAATGTTTATCACATCATTTCCAACGCATCTAATAGTAGATAAGAACGGAGTAATTAGAAATGTACTGGTAGGTGGATCAGAAGACATAGGGAAAACACTTGAGAAATTAATCAACAAAAATTTATAATACTATTTTGGCTATAAGATTTACAATTCCTTTTTTATTGATATTTGGATTTTTGATGCTTGCGGATAATTCGTTGGCTCAAAACCCACTGGTGGATGAAAATGCTACTTTTTTCACTGACGATGGATATCAGCTGGAAAAGGAAAAGGCAGAGGCTTTATTGGAGTCAGAACTGTTTTATATTATTCGTAAAAGGGATTCCGTAGGGAATAATCGATATATTTTTAGGAGATATAAGAAGAAAGATAAAAGTGTTGCAGATACGCTTTTTATTGAAACAAATTCAGGAAAACCTATGCCTGCTTTTGATTTGACCAGTGTTGATAAAAAAAGGAGGAAATTAAATGCGTACCTAGGTAAACCAACTATTTACAATTTTTGGTTTACTACGTGTAAACCATGTTTAGAAGAAATTCCTCTACTTAATAAAGTAGTAGAGAAGTATAAGGATTCTATCAATTTTGTCGCCTTTACTTTTGAGAATTTTGATAAAGTGAATTCCTTCTTAAAGAAAACTAAATTCGATTATGAAATTATCCCAAATGCGCAGGATCTTTGTAATGAGTTAAAAATTAGCTCTTACCCAATACATATCATTACAGATCATAAAGGGATTATAGAGAAAGTGTATGTGGGTGGATCCAATATTATAGATATTGAAATAGAGTTAGCTATTGGAAGCATGCTTAAAGAAGATCAGTATTAAAATACCGACTATTCTCTCTTGATTGTTTACATTTGATTTTGAAAGATTTTGTACTTTAGATAGTTTAAGTATAAATTTACCGAGCTATGAAATACTTAATCTTCGTAGTCATTTTGATGACTGCTTCAATACGCGTATTTGCGCAATTACATTTAGACGATCCAGCGTATAAATATCAAACTGTAGATGGTAAGATATTGGCTGATCAGGAGGTAAATAAATTGCTTCACTCAAGGCAACATTTCTCACTCAAGGAAATTGCAAATTCAAACGGGACATTTACCGTTACCCTTATACCTATATCGAACAAGGAATTCCATAAAATCATAAAAGAGAAAAAGAAACTGGCCAGGCAAATGAAAGGCCAGCAAGTACCTGATTTTACGCTGAAAGATGAAAAAGGTGAGTCAATTTCCAATTATACATTTGATAAACAGAAAGTTACTGTTTATAATTTTTGGTTTACTACATGTCCACATTGTATAGAGGAGATTCCTAAATTAAATTTAATTGTAAAGGATTTTCCCAAGGGTGTTACTTTTATCGCCCCTACCTTCAATACCCATACCCAAGTAGCTAAATTCCTTGAAAGCAATGTATTTGATTACCATATTATTACTAATGGTAAAAGCCTAGCGGAGATGATGCACATCAGGTCTTATCCTTCGCATTACATAGTAGACCAAGAAGGTATTATCCGTAAAATATATATTGGCAGTTCTAACCGAGTGATTAAACAGGTCAGGAAGGAAATCATGAAGTTGTTAAAAGAATAGATGAAAAGATCATAGATTTCTAGTTTAAAATTTGTTTGGCGAGTTAAATGAACAAAAATTTGCTGATGCGGAAATTGAAGAATGAAGAACTTGATCGTTTAACAACTGAGGAATTTAAAGAGGCAGAGAAAATCCCAGTAGTTATTTTATTGGATAATATCCGCAGTATGAATAATGTGGGTTCTGCATTTAGGACATCTGATGCGTTTTTAATTGAAAAAATATTCCTCTGTGGGATTACTGCCAAGCCACCGCATAGAGACATTAATAAAACAGCACTTGGTGCTACAGATACCGTTGCATGGGAGCATGCAGATAGTACTGCGGAAATTGTGAGTGAGCTAAAACGATCCGGCTATCGGGTATTGGCAGTGGAACAAGCTGAGCAAAGTACCTCTCTTTATGACTTTGTTCCAAAACCGTCAGGAAAATACTGTTTCATATTTGGGAACGAAGTTTTTGGGGTTAGTCAAGAAGTAGTTGATTTAGCAGATGAAGTTTTGGAAATCCCTCAGTTTGGAAGTAAACATAGTTTTAATATTTCTGTAACCATGGGCATGGTTCTATGGGATTATATGACTAAATGTGTATTGAATAAATAAACCACAAAGGGTTGCAGTAAAAATCGCTGCACAAATCAAATTTTCTATGAAAATGCATTTTTTAGATGACGCATTGGAGATAAATAGGTTGTACATGTAAATTTCAATGATAAATACCTATTAATAAGTGTGTTTCATTTCTACAAATTTAACTAGTTGATTTTCAGTGATTAACAGCTGAGTTAGAAAGAAGCTATTAAAACAAAACGAAATCCAGAAACATTTTTTTTAGAAAGAAGAGACCACCCATAGAAAAAAATCAATAAAAACAGCGTAAGTATTTTATCATATGATAATAATAGCTATATTTGCAATAGCGTAATTAGTTTAATCTTGGCCTTAGGATTTAAGTATGTCGATCACTTATTCTTAAGGCCATTCTTTTTACCGACTTGCCTATAGGTAGCCTTCGATTCACTTCCCTTATCAAAAAAAAACCTTTCATAATATGAAAGGTTCTTTGTGCTCATGATACTCTTGTACTTTATAATACAAATGGAATTTTAGCCATTGTAGTATCCCATCCTATAACAAGATTAGCGCCTTTATCAGATTTTTCAAAATACATACTGACTAACTCTAAACTAAAAGGTGCTGTAGATTTAGTGGGTACAGTTATTTTAGCAACTGTGGTTTTTTCTGGAGCCTTTTGAAAGCTGTAACTTCCCCATCCGTCTAATTCAGAGCTGAAATATACAGTCCATTCATTAGCTTTTGGTACAATATGGATTGTATATCGCTGACCTGCTTTTAGCTTTTTCCCTCCAACCTTCACATCAGTATAGAGCATTAATTCAGTAGACTCGTTGGCACCAGCTCTCCAAAACTTGTCGTAAGGAACCAAAAATTCATCTGGCTTATCCTCTTTAGGCTGACCAAATACTTTTCTTCCTTTTACAGCAGGTCTTGAATAGATTACTCTCATTTTTTTTGTTCTATCCTTTTTTTGCTGATCATTTTGTGCAAAATAGTAAAATGGCGCTCTTGCTGGAAAATAAGCCATGTCCATGATGCTTGCATCCTCTTTAGGGAAATTCTGTGCTTTGGAATCTGTTGAGGCAGCCGCTAACAGGCAAAATACTGCCAATACAGTTAAAACATTTTTCATATTCTCTTATTTAATTAAATGAGTTATTAATTCACGATATTAAATAATAGTTGGATAAAAAACATACCATATATAAAAAGCATTCATTTATTAACACTTATATGTCAAATGCTTGTCCTTCTGTTTATACTTACAGAAATAATCGTATTTCACTTAAATGAAACAAAATTACTGAGAGTTATGAAAAATTTTTTTTATGTTCTGACCTGTCTTTTGGCTGTAGCATTTGCCTGCAATAAACCCAAGGATAGTAATGTAGAAGTAGATGATGCCAAATCTGAGTCACAAAAAGCGAATGATTTTTTTGAACGTGTTTTTAATGAGCAAGTTGACAGAAGTCCAACTTTTCAAACTTCTTTGGGGATTAAAAAAGACTATGGTTCTTGGGATAATCCAACAGACTCAGCACGGGTGGCTGTTCTTGAAGCCACTAAAAATGATTTGAAAGAATTGAGATCCTCTATTAATTATGATGCATTAGATGATCAGACCAAAGTAAGCTATGATCTTTTTGTGTTACAGGCAGAAAATGCTATTGAAGACTTTAAATACAGATATTACAATTACCCCGTGAATCAGATGTTTGGTTTTCACTCTGAAATCCCATCCTTCTTAATCAATATGCACTTAATAACTGATCAGAGTGATGCAGAAGCTTATATCAAAAGACTCAATGGAGTAAAAAAGTTATTTGAACAAAATATTAAAGAACTGTCAATAGGCGAAGAAAAAGGAATTCTCCCTCCAAAATTTGTTTTTGGAAGAGTGCTGGATGATTCAAAAAATATAATTAAAGGAAAGCCTTTTGATAAAAGTGCAGATACCAGTGCAATTATGGAAGATTTTACTAATAAAGTAGAGGCTTTGTCATTAAGTAAAGACAAAAAAGAGGAATTACTGAAAAGTGCTGAAAATGCACTTGTCAATTCTGTTTTGCCAGCGTATCAAGGATTGATTGAATTTTTAAAAGGACAACAGAGTAGGGCCAATGATGATGATGGTGCATGGAAATTCCCTGATGGCGAGAATTTTTACAATAATGCTTTGGCTAGAACCACTACTACTAAAATGACTTCTGACGAGATTCATGAACTTGGCTTGTCTGAAGTGGCAAGAATACATGGAGAAATGAAGGAAATCATGAAAAAGACCAACTTTAATGGTGACCTATCAGACTTTTTTAAATTTATGAGAGAAGATGATCAATTCTATTATGAAAATACAGATGCTGATAAAGTAGTTTATATGGACAGTGCTACTCAAATCATTAACAATATGAAAGGTTTATTAGATCAACTGTTTTTTACTAAACCCAAAGCCGATATGACAGTAAGAAGGGTGGAAGCCTTTAGGGAACAGTCAGCAGGCAAAGCATTTTATAATCAACCAGCACCTGATGGATCTCGTCCAGGTATATATTATGCGAACTTATACAATACTAAAAACATGCCTAAATATGAGATGGAAGCACTTGCTTATCATGAGGGTATTCCTGGTCACCATATGCAAATTGCAATTGCTCAAGAATTGGAAGGTATTCCGAAATTTAGGAAATTTGGAAGTTTTACAGCATATGTTGAGGGATGGGGGCTTTATTGCGAGAAAATCCCGAAGGAAATTGGTCTTTACAGTAACCCCTATTCAGATTATGGTAGGCTAGCTATGGAATTATGGCGTTCCTGTAGATTAGTAGTTGATACAGGGATACATAGTAAAAAGTGGACAAGGGAGCAAGGAATAGAATATTATGTAAAAAATACTTCTGGTAGTGAAAGAGAATGCGTAAGAATGGTGGAAAGACATATCGTAATTCCGTCTCAAGCTACTGCCTACAAAATTGGGATGAATAAGATTTTGGAACTTAGGGCGGTTGCTAAAGAGAAATTAGGAGATAAATTTGATATTAGAGAATTTCATGATGTGGTTCTTACTAGTGGGGCAGTCCCATTGAATCTCTTAGAAAAAATGGTGGCAGAATGGGTAGCTTCTAAAGCTTAGGAAAACAAATGAATCATATGGGAATAGAAAAAACAACAGTATCTTTTGGCTAAGATAATTATCTACTATTGAGAAATATTGTTTTCATAATAGAGTTTATTGCGATAGAATGATTATTTGGGTTTCATTTAGCTCAAGTTTATCAAACAATTAATTAGGGTCTCCCTGAATTTACCATTTCATATTTTTATTTCGTCTAAGCAAGGTCTTCTACAAGAGACCTTGCTTTTTTTAGCCTCACCAATCCTTTTTGAATAAAGCTTGTCAACCTCTATTTTTAATGATCCCATCCTATCTGTTGCTCATCTAAATGGCAACAAGGTCTCTTGCAGAAGATCTTATTGCGAACCCGAATAGTTTAGAAGGAATTTGATCTATTGATTTAGGTGCTTAATAAATATGATGGTTTTTTTATTTAAATCCTTTTCGTCTAAGCAAGGTCTTCTGCAAGAGACCTTGCTTTTTTTAGCCTCACCAATCCTTTTTGAATAAAGCTTGTCAACCTTATTTTTAATGATCCCATCCTATCTGTTGCTCATCTAAATGGCAACAAGGTCTCTTGTAGAAGACCTGATTGCGAATCCGAATAGTTTAGAAGGAATTTGATCTATTGATTTAGGTGCTTAATAAATATGATGGTTTTTTTATTTAAAAGCTTATCGTCTAAGCAAGGTCTTCTGCAAGAGACCTTGCTTTTTTTAGCCTCAACAATCCTTTTTGAATAAAGCTCGCCAACCTCTATTTTTAATGATCCCATCCTATCTGTTGCTCATCTAAATGGCAACAAGGTCTCTTGCAGAAGACCTGATTGCGAATCCGGATAGTTTAGAAGGAATTTGATCTATTGATTTAGGTGCTTAATAAATATGATGGTTTTTTTATTTAAAAGCCTTCCGTCTAAGCAAGGTCTTCTGCAAGAGACCTTGCTTTTTTTAGCCTCACCAATCCTTTTTGAATAAAGCTTGTCAACCTCTATTTTTAATGATCCCATCCTATCTGTTGCTCATCTAAATGGCAACAAGGTCTCTTGCA
>CALGOB010000184.1 GCA_937958005.1 uncultured Cyclobacteriaceae bacterium | reverse complement strand
GAAGAAACATAGACAGAAGGTCATTCCGCTTTTTCAATACAAAATCAATACATTATGAGACTGGAGTTATCCCCAGAGGGGATAATATGCCTAATCCAAAATAAATCTTTACTATCATTAATTAACACGCTTTTGCCCTGCAGATGTAGGCTATATCGATAAAAGCAGTGCATTAATAATATTAGATAAAGTGATAGTATTTGTAAAAAAATATCATAATAATTGGAATGAATATAGCCATGCGTTTATTGAAGGTCAATCTGAAATAGGACTAAATAATTCTTTAGGAACCTCTTCTTTAAAAAAATATTGTGGTTATTTAATTTCGAAAAAAGGAAGCCCCTGGAATAATGTTAATTGGTAAAAAAGAAAACTACCTATAACAACGGTTATATTTAGCTTGAGAAAGATAAAGCATAATAAAAAGTTTTGATTAGGTGCTTAACCCGAATTAATTCATGATAGACTAAGCCTTTGCCTACTAAGTGATTGATTACCCATCACCTGTTAAGCAGTTAGCCTTTCACATAAAGTATTACTAGTATCCGAGAAAAAAGATATCCATTTTTGTGTATTTAGGTGGGTTGGCACGGTACGCGGTTGCGGTGAGAATTTATCGGGGTGAGCGAGAATCGGACTGTCGCCACAGAAAGCTACCTATTCAGGAAAACCATTTTAAGATAGGGGGATGTTTTTTGAACCTGAGAAATAATCTTTGTTTCATCGGTTTAAAGCTAAATTTTTCTTGAATTCTAAATTTAGTCGGATGACATTATAAAAAAATCTTGAATTTTTCAGATAGTCAGGTGAATTACTTTACCTCATTACTTTTCATAACCTAGATTGCTATTGGTAATTTTGTAAACTTGTTATTTAATCCCTATGGGATATTAATTCCCCTGGCTGGGCATCCCGACTCTTGAGTCGATCATTAATTATTGCCCATAGATACCCGTACCCTCGGGTCAGGGTAGGTTCATTTAACGAAATCTCAAACTGATTCTTTTAGATAAAAAATTGATCAGAATTTTATCCCCAGAGGATATTAATTCACTAGTCAGGCACTCCCGACTCTTCCGCGAGCGCTAAAGCTTTTCCTTGCGGAGACACTGAGTTGATCATTAAATTATTGCCCTTAGATAAGCCGTACCCTTCTCAGCAGAGGCACTGGGTTGGGGTTTGTTTATTGTAGAAAATTAGTAAATTGGCTATAATTAGGCTAAGCATGTAATAAATCAAGGTCAATGATTGAAATGGATTTATCTATAAAAACTTGTAAATGAGCAATTATAAGCAAGAAATCTCGAGCAAAATATGTTACACTGAACTTGTTTATAGTAGAATAAATAAGAAATTGAATTTAGAACTTTCAAAAAATAAAATTGAAGTACTGATTTCAACAATTTTATCAGAAACTGATGAATCTGATTTTCAGAAAAAAGGCAAGAATATTTATGTAACAAATAACGACAGGAATATTAGGCTAACAATTAATTCATACACGAACAGGTTAATTACAGCTGATAAGCTAATCAGAAAGACAATGGGCCGCTAATAATTTGTAAGAAACATAGGGTTTTCGTGCTAAACTAAAAGTAAGTAAAAATGAAAAAAGTGAACTGAATATAAAATTGGGAATTTATACTTGAAGAATAAAAACGAAATATTTATAATCGGTTAAGTGATAGACCAGAAATAAGAAAGGATCAAAAGGGAATATTACTCCAATTGAATTTGAAGTCGATCTGAAAGTTGACCCATCTGTAAACTAGTAGAAATTATATAGGAATAAAAAAGATAATCAATACAGCCTAATACCCAATCTAGGATGAGTGTTGTATGATGCTTAAGAAAATAATATGAATAGAATTTTTATAGCAATAGTTCTTGGACTTTTAGTGATCAGTTGCTCTGACAACAAAATCGAAAAAAAAGGATTCCAGGTAAGTGAAATAATAGAAGATGAAAGCGGACAAAAGATTGTCGGGCTTAAAATTGACTCTTTACAACTAGAAACAAGGCCCAGAAATGTACTGCTGACATTCAATGACGCACATAGATTAACGCCCATCTATAAAGTGAATTACCATAAGAAAACGAAAAAGCCCTTTACAGGTTCAAATGCTTACCATACAAATTGGAATAATGATTATACGAACGGAAACAACTGGAACCATAATTTTATGCCAGGTTTTGAGGCCATGTATGGATATAATTTTGTAAATGTTTCACATTATAACAACGAAACGAACACTGAAAACAAACTTTTTGATCAACCTGTATTAATCAAAACACTTTACTATCCTGCTTTTTCAAAAGATACTTTAAATAATGAACCAGTAAAAAGGGATTTCTATATGGTTTCAGTCTACGATGAGGACTCAAACAAAGATGGGTTTATTAATGCAAAAGACTTAAGGAGATTCTACCATTTTGACATCAATGGGCAGCATAAAAAATTACTGGTTCCCAAAGAATACTCTGTGATGAGTTCGGAATACGATTCAGCAAACGATTTGATGTATGTATTTGCTAAAAGGGACGAAAATAAAAACGGACAAATGGAATCAAATGAACCTACAGATATATTTTGGGTTGATTTAAAGAATCCTGAGAATGTTGGAAAACAATACACCAATGAATAAAAACAAATTACTTTCATTATCATAATTAATGAACCAACCCCGACCCAAGGGTACGGGGTATCTATGGGCAATAATTTAATGATCGACTCAAGAGTCGGGGTGCCCGACCAGGGGAATTAATATCCCTTAGGGATTAAATACTAGTGTCCTAGTAAAACGTTAGATACCTAAAGAATTAGAGGTTAGGATTTCAAAATACTCGATTAGAGGGATTATTGTTTTTCGTTTACAGCTCTATTGGTTTTTGCGTATGTCGCTGCGATTCGTTTTTGGTCAACCAGACTGTCAGACTAGAGAATCTCTAAAACAATCAGTTTCTTAGTAAGGTATATTCGAGTGGGCACTTAAAATAGAGATAGATAGTTTCACTATATTGAAAATGTAGATTTGGAACCAAAGACTTATGTATAGAACTTTTTTGAAGTAATGGAAACAGGGGAAATTACCTTATATTAGAGGCGCCTAAATTTTTACAAAAAGTAAAACAGGAGGTGTATAAAACCTATAATTTGGAAGAGGCAACTAGTAGAAATAATTTCAGGTTTGAAGAATAATTTAGGCTTACTATACTTTCAGTCTCCCTGTTATTTATCCCTTATTAGAGCATTTTGAGTAGAATTGCGAGAGTATCAGAAATAAATTCTATTTTAGGCAGGGCAAACGCATTTAAGTTTTTAATTTCTAAACTGTTGCAATAGCTGTACTCGTTAGCTGCGTTCTGGATAGAAATAGCATCCTTTTTTCTGTTTTTATAGAAAAAAGATAGAATGGATAGCCTGAGGCACATAGCCAGTTAAAACGCCCAAAACCTAAACCATTTTAGGTTTAAATTAACCATTGTAAAATCATTCTTGTAAATTAGCGTTTTAATATTGTCTTAATAAGTAGTATCCGTAGTGAACTTCAATATTCAACAACTAGAATACGTTATTGCGCTTGATAACTTCAGGAGTTTTTCTCAAGCTGCCGGCCATTGTAATGTGACCCAGCCAACACTCAGTATGCAGATCAAAAAGATGGAAGAAGAACTTGGCCAAGTGATCTTTGACCGTTCTAAAAAACCTTTGAAACCAACAGAGATAGGTGATCGTGTGATAGATCATGCAAGATTAATCTTGAAAGAGATTAACCTACTAAAAGAAGAAGTAGCACTTGAGAGTAATTCATTTTCCGGGAAAATTACCTTAGGGATCATTCCAACCTTAGCACCTTATCTAGTGCCTATATTCATAGGGAACTTTATTAGAAAATATCCAGAGATAGAAGTCAATATTCAAGAATTGAAAACAGAGGACTTAATAGACTCTATCAAGAAAGAGAAAATTGATTTTGGTATTTTGGCAACTCCATTGAGAGAAAATGGAGTACACGAATCCCCTATATTTTATGAGAAACTATTATGCTATATGGATGAGAATCTAGCTGAGAAATATAGTAATCGAATAGATATAAAAAATATTCTAGAACATAAAGTCTGGCTACTTTCAGAGGGAAATTGCTTCCGAAATCAAGTTTTTAATCTGTGCTCTATCAACCAGATTGATTACAAAGATTTTAAATTACACTATGAAAGTGGTTCGGTGGAAGCACTTATGCGCTTAGTAGATAATGAAGGAGGGATTACCTTAATTCCTGAATTGGCTACTTTAGATATGAGTGATGAACAGATGGATAGACTAAAATTTATTGGGGAACGGAACCCTGTGAGGGAAATAAGTATTATACTAGGGAGAAGGACAATGAAGAAGAAATTAGTAGATCTTTTTTCCAAAGAACTAGTCGCTAACTTACCCTTGCAGATCAAAGAAAATACAGATGAAGACATCATTGAAATTTCATAACATCAAATTGACATAAAGAACTAATGTTTCCAGAATTATTTCATTTAGGCAGCCAAACTATCTACTCTTACGGTGTATTAATAGCTTTAGGAGCAGCTATGGGCTTTTGGTATATTTCTACAGTAGCCAATAAAGAATTGGGTATTTCTAAAGATAAGATACAAACCCTTTGTATTCTTATTATTTTTGCGGCTTTCATAGGAGGTAAGATATTTTTCTATTTTGAGAAACCGAGTTATTATTTCAACCCTCCCGCTAACATGTTGAAAAACTTTAGGACTGGTTTTGTTTTTTATGGTTCTCTCTTATTTGTTATCCCAACGGTTATCTGGTATTTTAGAAAAAACAAATTACCGGTACTACCTATGCTGGATATAGTAGCAATTACTGCTACCATTGTTCACTTTTTTGGTCGGCTTGGTTGCTTTACTGCTGGTTGTTGCTATGGCATACATACAGATAGTGTATTGGGAGTCACATTTACGCATGAAGCTTCTAAAGCAAAACCATTAGGAGAATCATTACACCCTACTCAGCTTTATGAAGCGACTTTAATTGCCCTGATAGGAATTATTCTTTATATGTTTAAGAGGCACCAGAGGTTTCAAGGTCAGCTTTTCTTGATTTACATTGCTTTGTATGCAGTAGGAAGAGCAGTTGTTGAAAATTATAGAGGAGATATCAGAAGAGGGTTTATTATTGAAGATGTACTTTCACATTCGCAGTTGATCAGCTTGATTTTAGTAGGTGGAGTAGCTTTCTTTTATGTTAAACTGGCGAAAAAAGGCACACTTAGAAAATCTTAAAGACAATTCAGCAGAGAGCTCCATTTTGGGAACTGAATAAAGGGGATCTCTAAAAACTCCCTGTTTTATTTACTGATACCCTAAGGGGTTGCTGATCCAAATTATTAATTCATAATTTACTTTCTCAGTAAATAGCATAAGAATCTAGGGAAATTGCGTGTTAAGTTTTAGTCATTAAAATTTTATCTGTTATGGTTTTGAAGATTTGCTTGGTCAACCACGCTTCCGTGGTGGAACCTGGGCGGCCGTTGTTCGTAGAAACCTGTCTGGCTTGAAGACGGGGTTGCAGGCAAAGCTACTAAAACCACTAAAAATCCTTTTTTTAGCAGTAATTTCATAAAAATGTTGATTGTTCAACACGCAATGGCCCTGCTTCCAGTCACCCCATTTGATAAAAAAAGATTTATCTTCTATATTTGGTTGCAAATTATTGGATCAGGCATTGTCCCTTATTTACCTCAGCGCCTAAAAATATTAAACTAATGAAACACGCCCCCAGACAGATTGCTGTCTTTTTTAAAAACATTGGCCCCATTCTCTTACTGCTCCTTTTTTTTATGGGAAGGACAGTTCTGGCAGACCCCTATACCACACCCAAGAAAGAAAAAGACCACCGTAAGACGATCATCCTCAGTAACCAAGGCATTTTAGAAAAATTACTGACCTATGCAGCAGATAGCATCCCTTTGGACAGTGCCAGTAGTGTAGATAACCTGGACAACCATTTTGGTAGGTTGTCAGATGCATTTTTACTTGCGGCCTTGTCAGAACCAGATTTTGGGTCGT
>CALGOB010000183.1 GCA_937958005.1 uncultured Cyclobacteriaceae bacterium | reverse complement strand
CTGATTTTAAATTTAAAAAACACCAATACCTCACTTTTTGCTAGAATCCTTAAAAACCGAGGTATTGAATTTATATATAAAAGGATAAGTGTACTTCAAAACACTTTAAACAAGGGTTTTTGTCATTTTTTTTAATTCAGGGAGACCCTATCTAACAGCCATTTACGATTTTCTCTTAAAAGTCTAATGCATCATTCGGGTTAAATAACACCTTTTGCTTCTAATAATTTGAAAAAATTATTTCTGTAAGTATCACTTACAGGAATCCATTCTTCTCCTATTTGCACCCTGCTTTTCTCTATGGCATCTATTTGGTTAAGGGCTACTACATAAGATTTATGTACCCTGCAGAAATCAGAAGAAGGTAGTTTGTCAAGTAAGGATTGAAAACTTTGTAGAGTTAAAATTCGATCTTTGTTTGTATATATGCTTAAATAGTCCTTTAAACCTTTTATGTATTTGATACTGTCAATTGCTACTTTTTGCCATTTGTGCTCTGTTTTAATAAAAATATAAGAAGGGTTTTGTTGTGAATTTGCATCGGTATTTTGACTAATTACTGGGACGGCCCTATCAAGTGCCTTTTGTGAGCCCTCTAAAAATCTTTCAAATGAAATGGGTTTCAAAAGGTAATCTGTGATATCCAGTTCGTAGCCTTTCATCGCATATTCATCATAGGCTGTTGTGAAGATGACCTGTGGTTTGTTTTTGAGGATTGAGACTAGTTTAGTGCCAGTGATATGAGGCATTTGAATATCTAGGAAGATCAACTCAATGGGATTGGACTTTAAGTAAGCAAGTGCATCTAAGCCATTATCAAAACTATTATCTAAGGTTAGAAAAGGTACTTTATTGATATAATCAACTATTTTTTTGAGTGCTAATGGCTCATCATCTATTGCTATGCATTTCATAAGTTAAAGGTTAATTTGGAGTTCAACAGTGTAAGTATCTTCTGCTTCTTTGATATTTAATTCATGTCTTTGGTGATAAATTAACTGGAGCCTTTTTGTGACATTATTTAACCCGATGCCCCCAACATAATCTTTGTTTTCAATACTATTAAGTTCGTGGGAATTACTGATTTTAAATTGCAAAAGATCTTCATTAAAAGATAAAAAAATTTCAATTCTTAGTTGATTATCTAATCTAGCTGCATGCTTGAAAGCATTTTCAATAAAAGGGATCAAAATCATGGGAGCTATCTTTTTATCAGCATATGAATCCTCAAGTTTGATAATTACTTGGTCACTTTCTTTCAGGCGCATTCGCTGAAGTTCAATATAGGCTTTTAAGTAATCAACTTCTTTTTTGATAGAGACAAAATCAGCATTGCTTTCATAAAGCATGTAACGCATAATGGCTGAAAGTTTCATGATTGCTTCCGAAGCTTCTTCAGAATGCGGATAAACCATTGCATCTATGTTATTAAGTACATTAAACAAGAAATGTGGATTGACCTGATTCCTTAACATAGAAAGCTCACTTTGCAGCTGTTGTGTTTCCATTTTTGATTTTATTCTCCTGTTTTTGAACCAGTCAATCATAAACCTGGCGAATAAGGCGAATGGTACGTTCCATATTACAGTCATTAGCCTCCTTAGCAATTCTTGGGTATAATATATGTTTTTCTCTTCAGTTAGATCTTCACCTAATCCAAGTTGGACAGAGGGAAGTGAGTCAATTCCCAATACCATATCGATTCCAAGTTTAAGAAGTGGGTAAGTGATAATGGTCAGTAAGATGATCCCTAAAAATTTCCAATTTGACTTACCAAGATACCTGGGCACGAAGTAGTAGAAATAGGAATAAAAAATCACTAATACAAAACCCCCTGTTTCAAGTAACCATATAAAGGTTGATTCCCAAGTATGACCATCTCCTAATTTAAATAGGAATGTTAAGATGGAAAAGTGAAATGTCCAATAAGCAATTTGTATAAGCCATTTATGTCCAGGTGCTAATAAATCAATTTCTCTCTTATTCCACCAGCTATTTTTAACCGTCATGAAACAAAATTATTTATTTGATCAGGATTAAATGCCATGTTTACCTACTTTATCTACCAAACCCTGACATCTATCTATAACACCATAGAAACTCTCTGTCAATGACTTTAGCGTGTGAATTAATACAATGGTAGATTATTAATGTGGGCTGGTATATTGAATTTTAAGACTCTTTTTTATTTGATTAGCATTGGTCATCAAGAAATTATTTCAAAAAGAATCTTGAACAATTGAAGGGAAATGATTCACCAAAAAACTTAATTAACGGATGACATAATATGGAACTGAAACTTAATAAAATATCGAAACAATACAAAAGTGGAAAAGAGGCAATTCGAGGGTTAGATGAAGTATTTTCACCTGGAATTATTGGACTATTAGGTCCCAATGGTGCCGGAAAATCTACATTAATGAATATGATTGCTACCTTGAATGCTCCAACATCTGGTACAGTAATTTATAATGGAGTAAATATTCACCATGAAAAATCAGCCATCAGAAAAGACTTGGGATATTTACCTCAAGATTTTGGTGTGTTTCCTAACTTAAGTGCGGAGGAATTCTTAACCTATATCGGTTTAGTTAAAGGGTTGGCTAGTTCCTACTTAAAGAAAGCTATTCCAGCATTTTTAGATTCATTTAACCTAATTCATGTCAGAAAAAAGAAGATTTCTACTTTTTCAGGAGGGATGAGACAGCGTATAGGGATCATTCAAGCTTTGTTGGGTGATCCTAAGATCATTTTATTAGATGAACCAACAGTTGGTTTAGACCCTGAAGAGCGAATCAACTTTAGAAGCCTATTGACAGATTTATCAAAGGATAGAATTATTCTTTTGTCTTCTCATATAGTCTCAGATATTGAGACCATTGCTGACAATATCCTAGTGATGAAAGAAGGGAAAGGCTTGTTTTATGGTGATTTTGAGCAAGCGATATCATTGGTGGAGGGTTTAGTGCATGAAGATTATGCTGAGGATGACCAGTTAAAGCTGCTTAAGAAAAAAGCCATTGTTACAGATGTGAAAAAAGCAGGTGATCAAATGCTGGTAAGATACCTTTTTAAAGAACAGGAAGATTCTCATGAAAAAGGAAATCTACCTGCAAGATTAGAAGATGTTTATATGTATTTAACTGATGCAGTCTAATGAAAGAATTTATAAAAATAGTGATTTTAGATAGCCTGCAACGTATTAGGAGTTATCAGTATTTTATGACCCTTGTAGTTACTTTATATGTAGCATCTACTTTTGTCCCAGCACCAGATGCGTCTTATAGTACGGTCAATCTTGGAAACTTTAGACCCTTGTATAATTCTGCATGGGTAGGCACATCTACTGCTATGATGACTGCCTTGTTTATGGTAATTATTGGCTTCTTTTTGGTAGAAGGAACTATTGAAAGGGATGCGAAATTGAATATTCACACCTTTATAAAAACCAGTGCTTTTGGTAAAAAATACTTGCAGATGAAAGGACTGAGTAATGTGATATTGCTAAGCCTCATTTCATTGGTTATTTTCTGTATGACTATGGTCATGTTTCCCATAAGGGGCGAGGAAGGTTCATTCGTTTTTTTAGATTTTGTGCTGCCATTCGTCTTGATTACCTTTCCAACGGTTGTATTTGTTGGCTACTATTCGGTAATTATTGAAGTTGTTTTGTCAGGGTCAAGGGTGTTAAAGGTTATTGCAATGATTGTTAGTTGGTCTTTGCTTATTCCTGCAGCTACCATTGCAAATTCTTCTTCAAATGGTTATTTATTAGACGCAGTAGGCATTTCTTTGCCAATTGCTCATGTGAAAGCGACTATCTTGAACGAATTTAATTTTCAATTGGATGGGATGTCATTTGGTTATCAGTTTTTTGATAGATCAGAACAGCAACTTTTTGAGTTAAGCTCATTGGAGTATCCTCAAGCATTTTTATGGAGCAGACTCTTTTTTATTCTTACGGTTGTAACATTGGTCTATGTCATCAGTCTATTCATAAAGAATCCCTGGAAAAAAATAAAAATGAACCCAGTGCAAGTCAAAAAGATAGATGATGAGACTATTGAGCGACGTTCTAGCAGTAAATTGACACTGCCTAGCAAGATTAAATATGGCAATTCTTTTATTCCCTTAATCGTTCAAGAAATAACATTGATGAAGAAAAACATATCTTCGTTTCAGAAGTTTATTATTTCGGCCTTATGGACAAGTACCCTATTGGTTCCAATTGATATTGCTCATTTGTTTTTAATTCCGGGGATGTATGTGATCTATAGTAAGTCCATAGGTGAATTGGGTGGTCGCTCTTTCTCAAATAATGTATCAGCCTATTCATTGGCCTATCCAAAAGTATTCCTAAGACAAAACCTCTCGCATTATTTCTCGGTAATTGCGATCATGATTGCAATGGCACTTCCTACTTTGGTTAGATTGATCATGTCAGGAGACTTAAGTGCGATCAGTAGGTTGACGATAGGAATTGTTTTTATAGCCTCATTATCCAATGCCTTAGGTAGTTTAACTAAGTCAGGAAGGCTATTTGAAATTTTATTCATTTTTACAACTTATCTATTACTCAATAAGTTGCCAATAGCAGATTACTTGGGGGCAATTCACGAAAATGGCTGGGAAAACATGTCGTACCTTCTATTGTTAACATGCCCAGTTTTATTATTGATAAGCTGGTTTAGAATGAAAATTTATAGTGATTGATCCAATTATTAACTCAAAAGGCGAAAATCGATTAGGGTGTTAACGATCCTATTTACAAATTGGTAGATTAATTTAAGGAGGTCGTAGATCAGATTTCTTTATTTCTACCATATAGTTGATCATTGCCAAATAGAAGTTTATTTTCATGAGTAAGCAACTTGCCTAGAAGAAATGGCATCTATTTAATAGAGTCAAATTATTAACTAAGACCTAAATGAAATGAAGACCAACATTTAGTCCCTAAGGGATATTAATTCCCCTGGCAGGGCGCCCCGACTCTTGAGTGGATCATTAAATGATTGCCCATAGATACCCCGTACCCTTGGGTCGGGGTTGGTTCATTAATCATGGATAGTTTGTTATTGCACTTTGTGATAGTAATCAGCTCTCATTGCTTATTAAATTAACAAGGACTTTAGTGAATTAATGAAATTAGAAAAGTAAAACTCAATATAAATAATTAATAGACAGCAAAGTGACGCATTTTGTTGATCATAATAAAACTACTCATATGGAATTACAGATTAAAAACTTATCAAAAACGTATGCTAACGGTGTTAAAGCGCTAAATGATATTAGTTTGGCAATACCTGTCGGCATGTTTGGATTGCTTGGGCCAAATGGTGCTGGGAAATCTAGCCTCATGAGGACAATTGCCACTTTGCAAGAGCCAGATGCTGGGAGCATTACATTAGGTAATTTAGATGTGTTGAAAGAAAAAGATGCTGTCAGAAAAGTATTGGGTTATTTGCCTCAAGAGTTTGGTGTCTACCCTAAAATTTCTGCAGAAGTATTATTGGATCATTTGGCCGTTTTAAAGGGGTATTCAAATGGCAAAACAAGGAAAGAGCTGGTTCATGCCTTGTTGAATAAAACTAATTTGTGGGATGCAAGGAAGAAAAATTTAGGAGGTTATTCAGGGGGGATGAAGCAACGTTTTGGGATTGCGCAAGCCTTGCTGTCTAATCCCAAACTGATCATCGTAGATGAACCTACTGCAGGACTTGACCCAGCTGAAAGGAATAGGTTCCTTAACCTATTGAGTGAACTGGGGGAAAATACAGTGGTTATTTTATCCACCCACATTGTGGAAGATGTGAAAGAATTGTGTACTAATATGGCAATTATTAATAAAGGCCAGGTGCTTTTGGAAGGGAATCCACTGGATTCAATTGCAAGTCTTTCAGGAAAAATTTGGACAAAGACTATTCAGAAAGCCGAATTAGAAGAATATAAGAAAACTTATCAGGTAATATCAGAGAGAATGGTAGCAGGAAAACCACAGATTAATGTCTTTGCGGAATTTGAGCCTGACCCATCTTTTACGGGAGTTGAAGGAGATTTGGAAGATGTATATTTCCATCAGATCAGTACTTCAGAAACTGCCATTGCAGGTTAATTCACATTCCTCTCATTAAAAAATAAAATTATGTGGTTTCAAATATTTAAGTTCGAATTACAATACCGTAAAGCAAGACCCGCTACATACATCTATTTTGCCATCTTATTGCTAATGGGCTTTTTTGCCATGGGTACAGATGTTGTCCAAATAGGGGGCGGTTCCGGATTAGTTAAAGAAAATGCGCCTACTACTATTGCTACGATGATGGCAATTGTTTCTGCCTTTATGATGATGATAACTTCAGCTATTATGGGTGTGGGTGTATTAAGAGATTTTGAGCACAAAACGGAGTCTCTCATGTTTTCAAACCCCATTTCTAAGTTTGATTATCTCTTAGGGAGGTTCCTTGGATCTTTTGTAGTAGTGGTTTTTGTTTTTTCTGGATTACTTATTGGCTTCATGTTAGGTGAATTTAGCCCTTGGGGTGGAGGAGAAGATAAAATGCTGCCTTTTAATGCCTGGAATTACTTGCAGCCTTTTTTATATTTTGTGATTCCTAATCTGTTTTTTAGTGGTGCTTTGTTTTTTGTGACAGGAGCTTTATCAAGAAAAATGATGATTGTTTATGTCCAATGGATTATACTCTTTGTTGTTTATCAAGTAGCAGTTATTTTATCAAGAGAGGTAGATAATCGGGAGCTTGCTTCACTTCTAGACCCTTTTGTTTTCTCAACAATTAACAATGTAACACAATATTGGACAGTCTCTGAACTGAATTCTCAAGTGATTCCCATTACAGATGTAGTCCTTTGGAATAGGTTATTGTGGATTTTGGTTGGGCTGGCAACCTTAGTGATTGGTTATTTCAGTTTTAGCTTTAATGTGGTGAGAAGTGCCTTTTTTAAGCGTAGTATTAAAGAAAGTAAATCAACTACTAATACCGCTATGAAAATCCCTTATGTTGATGCGCAATTTGGGGTTTCCACTTATGTGTTGCAGATTTTTAGACAAACGAAATTTTATTTTAAATATGTAGTAAAGAGTCTTCCATTTTTAGCAATTATGTTATTTGGCCTGACACTGATGACCATTAATTCATTTTTTGTAGGTAGGGTATTTGGTACTTATACTTACCCAACAACATACTTGATGCTGGAGTTAATCCAAGGGATGACTATATTTTTCATTATCATTCTGGTGTTTTATTCAGGCGAATTAATTTGGAGAGAAAGGGATGTCAAAATCAATTTGATACAAGATTCATTGCCTATGCCTGATTTTGTAAACTTAATTAGTAAGTTTTTTGGGTTGATGTTGGTGTTTGTTTCCACTCTGTTATTCTTGATTTTTAGTGGAGTCTTGATTCAAACTTTAAAAGGGTTCTATAAATATGATTTAGGGCTGTATTTTACCACTATGTTTACTGATACATTCTCTACCTTGATATTATTTTCATTACTAGCCTTTTTTATCCAGGTAATGGTAAATAATAAATTTTTAGGCCACGCACTTTTAGTGTTATTCTTTATTTCTACATTGATACTAGGTACATTAGGTGTTGAGCACAACCTGTTTCAATTTGGCAGTGCAGGTTTAGGAACTTATTCTGAAATGAATGGCTATGGCCACTTTTTCACTAGTTTCAGTTGGTTTGACATCTATTGGTTTGCCTTTGCTGTTTTCTTGTTTGTTGTATCTGTGTTATTTGCAGTGAGAGGATCCGAGGCAGCAATGAAATTTAGGTGGAGCATCGGTAAACTGAGATTGACTAAACCCATATTAACTTTTGGAATAGCATCCTTCTTAATGTTTGCTTTATCTGGTTGCTATATATTCTATAATACCAATGTCCTCAATTCTTATGCAACATCAGATGCACAAGAAAAACTACAATCTGAATACGAAAAGACACTTAAAAAGTATGAATTGGTTGATCATCCAAACCTATATGATGTAAACCTTAAAGTGGATATTTTCCCTGAGAATAGAGATTATACTGCGGAGGGGTATTACATGATGAATAACTTAAAAGATGAACCTATCAAAAAGATTCATGTACAATTAAACCGTAGCGATGACTATCACCATGAATATATAAGATTTGATAGGGGATCTAAGATAATTGAGTCTTATAAACAATTCAAATACTATGTTCATGAATTGGAAGAACCGCTTTTGCCTGGAGATTCAATGAAGATGGAATTCAAAATGGTTTATGAAACCAAGGGTTTTAAAGAGTCAGGGTCTAATACTGGAGTAGTTTACAATGGTACTTTTTTCAATAATTCAGATTTCCCTACAATCGGATATAATGAAGGGTTTGAAATTGGTGCTGATGATACAAGAAAAGAGTACGATCTCAAGCCTAAAGATAGAGTGTTGCCTAGAGATGATGAAAGAGGACTTGGACAAAATTTCTTTGGAGGATTATCACATGGAATTAATTTAGAGATAATTCTAGGTACTGCTAAAGATCAAACTGCGGTAGCACCTGGTTACTTACAAAGAAGTTGGGAAGAAGGAGATAGAAAGTATTTTCATTATAAAATGGATAAGGAGATTATGCCATTTTTTAACATTGTTTCGGCGAGATACGCATCAGTGAAAGATGTGACAACTATTGATTTAAATGATTCTACTCAACAAGAGGTGAACCTTGAAATTTATTATCATGAAGGCCATGAGTATAACTTGGGAAGTATGATGAAGGGAATGAAAGATGCTTTCAGTTATTTCTCTAATAATTTTAGCCCCTATCAATTTAGACAAATGCGGATTTTAGAATTTCCTAGGTATGCCTCTTTTGCCCAATCTTTTGCTAATACAGTTCCTTTCTCGGAAGATATAGGTTTTATGGTAAAACTAGAGGAAGAAGATGATGTAGATGTGACTTATTTTGTCACGGCTCATGAAATGGCTCATCAGTGGTGGGGACATCAGTTAGCTCCTGCTAATGTACAAGGAAGTGCTGTTCTAAGTGAGACACTGGCGCAATATTCTGCCCTTATGGTGATGAAGCATGAATATCCAGAAGAGCATATGCAAGAGTTTTTGAAGGAGGAGTTAGATAGGTATTTAAGAGGAAGAGCTAGGGAGACTAAAAGGGAAATGCCATTGGCTCTAGTTGAGAATCAAAATTATATCCACTATGGAAAAGGGGCAAATATTATGTATGCGCTTCAAGATTACATAGGGGAAGATAGTGTAAATGTAGCATTGAGAAGATTTATCAATGACTGGAGTGGGATAGAGAAGAATGGTAGATACCCCACTACCATTGATTTATTAAGTTACCTTGAGGCAGTTACCCCAAATTCTCATCAAAATATCCTAAATGATTTCTTCAACAAAATAGTATTGTTTGAAAATAAGGTTAAGACGGCTTCTTATAAGCCCTTAGAGAATGATGCATATGAAATAACAATTAACCTTGATACCAAGAAACTGGAAGCTGATAGTATTGGGATTACTACGGAAGTTGCCTTAAATGACTTGATAGATATTGGTATCTATGGACAGGGAAAATCTGGTAAACAAGAGTTACTATACCTAGAGAAACATAGAATTACAGATGGCGAATCCAGTATTGTACTTACACTTGATCAGAAACCATCAAGAGTAGGGATTGACCCACTTTATAAGCTCATTGATAGAAATCCCGGGGACAATATCGTGCCAATAGAGCAAGGAAGTGATTAAATTAAGGGGACCTCTAAAAACTCCCTGTTGCTTTTTGACCCGATCTTTTTCCCTGATACTGTGTTATCAAAATACTCATTTAGATCCTCTAAACTCCGTTTTTGATGTCTTGTCTCAGAAAAAAAGCTCTTAGTCAAAATTTCAAATCGAGTTTTTAGAGGTCTCCTTAAGTAATATGGCAAAGACTCATTTTTTTAAATCCCTTAAGAAATTGAGTCTTTGTTTTAATACCTAGAAAACATAACTAACTACATTTTTGATTTTTTGAAACCAAGTTTAACCCGAATGATGCATTAGACTTTTAAGAGAAAATCATAAATGGCTGTTAGATAGCTGCTTAAATTTTGATTTGCAACGCAGACATAGTCTCCATTATGGTGAGTAGGAAAATAGGATTTAAGTGGCTAGATGACTGTTAGTTATGGTTTGCATCAAATTTCTGTCGCATCATTCGGGTTTAAGGAAATAAGATTCATTAAACCCGTATTTCAATACTGGGGCAAAGTAAGAAAAGGAGCTAACTTGCTACTGGCAGTCATGTCAAAGCCTATGAATATAATAGTGAGGTTATCCCTACCCACATTTTGGGTGAGATGTCTGATGATAGGTTAGATGTAATTATGCATTAGAAATTGTTATGAACTTATAAAGCTCAAAATTACGGGCACTTATGTTACCTGCATTATTCATGACAAACCATGACCTTGCATAGTAAGTAATTATATCTAAATTGGTATAGTTACTTATTCGTCAATTGATTGTTATTTACTAAATGAGTAATCATTTTTTTTGTTACCTTTTGATGTTTCTTGAGTGCCTTAATCTTTTCACTATTGGTGGAAAGGCTAATCTGAAACTCAAGATTCTCTAATATTTTCCAAGAGTAAAGAATTATTTCTTCACGCTCTTTCTTTTTAAGTAGTAGCTCATTCTTTCTTTCCATAAATACATTAGTTGAAATTGACCAAAATACCAATAAATGCTAGTTGATTTGGTATAAGGTGGATCATTTTTATGACCCACCCACCTTCATAATTGTATTCCATAACCAACTAAGTAGTTTTCCATAGCCGAAGAAAACCCATAGCTGCATTCAATAATAGTTTTCCATAGTTGGAGGAATCCCCCTAGCTTTACTATTCAATTGCTGTTCGAAAAGGCTTAACAAATGCGTAAAATGGTACAACGATCTATACAGTTCATTACTAATTCTTTATGTATAAGTAACTGCGCATTAAAATCTATGTCCTTACTGACCTTCAGTTGATTTTCTATTCTTTCTAAGATTATGATCAAACAGCTAAAATATTGCTGTTCTTCTGTGAACTGTTCTTTTCTATCAAAGACCTTAGTTTTTAATAAGTGTGAAAGGTTCTCTGTCTGATCGTTGAAGTAAGAATAAATCATCATTTCAGTATTTAGCTTTGTTTCACATTACAAAGATTGCTTCTTTTGAAATTAATAAAAACTATACCTGATCCATCATGGATTATCAATGGCCAATGGGAATATTCTGAGGTGAAACAGAAAACCGTTGATTCAAGTCAAACAATAAAATGTGCATCAATTCATAGGATGATATATGCATCTATGTAAAAATGTTCATTGAAAGTCAAACAACAGAATATCTTGTTAGCAATTGGCTATAAACTCAAATAGAATACAATTGATCAATTAAATTAAAAATGAATGAATTCCTTTTTAAACTCGTTAAGAGATTTTCGAATTATTTTTATGTGCCCATTCCATATTGCCTTTTCATCAGGTTCTTTGCAGGCGAGTAATTTTGAGTATGCATTTTCTAGCATACTAGACATGCATTTTATGACAAGCATGTCTTCTTTTGTTGTAGTTAATTCCATAGCAGTAGAATTATATTTTGTTTAATTCAATTTAGAAAGAAATAAAATCACCTCCAAGTGTTTTTTACCTATTTCAATTTAAGGGATTTACCTAATCAATATTCAGTTTAAATAAATTTCAGACAGGGTGAATTAGGTTTATATGCCTATATATAGGATGGTTTAAATAGGTAGTTATCACTTGCTATTAATACAAGGAAAAATTTCAGTGAAGGTTAGGCGCAAAAAATAATATCAAAGTTCTGGTAGAAGACAATTTTCTATTGAGGCTTTTTTATTCAATGAGTTTATAGCTTTTTGAGCTACTTTAATATGCTGTCCCCATATCTTTTTTTCAGATGTTGAACTGGTAGACATGTATTTAAAAATTGCATTTTTTAAGATATCAGAAAGGCAATCTTCTAAGATTCTTTCTTGATTATTTTCGTATATTTCCATAGCAGTAATTTTCTTCAAAAGAAGTGAATTATTTGATGCATAGAAATAAAAGCAGATTAAATTAAAGTAAAAAAAATCTACTGTTGGCATAATGATTAAATAATTCTATTGCTTTAGACACTTAATAAATATGACATATAAATTCCCAAAATGCTGGATTCGCAATAAGGTCTTCCGCAAGAGACCTTGTTGCCATTTAGTGAGCAACAGATAGAGTTGGATCATTTAAAATACAGGAGGTTGATGGATCGCCCCGATTAAATCAATTCAATCAAATAAGCGCTGTTGAAATCATGAAAAATAAGGTTGTCAAGCTTTTGACAGCTAGGATTTGTGAGATTATAAAAAGCAAGGTCTCTTGCAGAAGACCCTGCTTAGACGAAAATTTTTGCTTTGGACACTTAATAAATATGACATATAGATTCCCAAAATGCTGGATTCGCAATAAGGTCTTCTGCAAGAGACCTTGTTGCCATTTAATGAGCAACAGATAAGTGAGATCATTAAAATATAGGAGGTTGACGGATCGCCCCTTTTAAATCAATTCAATCAAATAAGTGCTGTTGAAATCATGAAAAATAAGGTTGTCAAGCTTTT
>CALGOB010000182.1 GCA_937958005.1 uncultured Cyclobacteriaceae bacterium | reverse complement strand
GGTATTTGTTTAGTTTTCCTGCGGTAAGTTCGTCTAAAATTTTGAGTTTAAAAGATTCTGAATACCGTCTAATCACTTTGTCATTTTTGTACATAATTGTTTAAGATTATGTAGCCTTTATTCAGGACGGGTCAAAATGTTTTACAACGAGTTTGTGTATGATTTCGTTGCGTGTTTCAGCAACTAAATTAGTAAACCAAAACGAACCAGAGGAAATTCCGAAGGAATTTCCAAGTAGGCTAGAACTAGCAATGAATTATACACAGTGTTGGCAACAGTATTACTTTAATTTATATCTTCTTCCAACATCCTCCATATATCTGATGTGGTATTTCATCTTAGTTCTTTTTACCCAAATAAAAATTTCGCCAAAAATTGTAGCTATGACTAATAAGAAAGAAACTAATAAGCCATCATTATTTACATTTATTAAGTTTTCTAAAGTTTTATCATATCCAGTTGCCAAAAGAACTAATGCAAGAGCCAAAAAAGATAAAATTGTTAAATGTCTTGTTCTATTCCATTTGTTATTCTTAACAAAATAGTTCCAACATATTTTCATCTTTTCTTTATCAACAAAACTATTGTCATTGGAATATTCTTTATAATTATTCTTGTGAAAAGTAATCATATCCTTTGAAAAAAACTTCCAAAAAATGGCATTGTATACCCAAAATGCGATTAAGAGACTTGTAAATAAAAGAGTGTTCTTTATGGAAAAAATGAGTCCAGTATATATGATTCCGAAAATTATCATTGGAAACCAGCCTCTCTTTGGAAAACTACTAAAATGGGAATTAACAAAGTTTCTTTGTATTGTTCTTAAGTCAGTAATTGTTCCATAAGTTCTTGAATTAAACATAAAAATTAATAAAATAGCTAGTAAAATTCCAACATCAATATTGTTCAGATATGTAATAAATTCTTTCTTTATTGGATTAATAATTACCCAAGCTAGAATACCTCCTAATGATGCCGAAATAAGTCGAACATTTCGAATAGAGATTTTTGTTAAATCAAGTATTTTTTTGTTTCTCATTGCGTGAGTTCTATATTGTTGCCAACGGTCTAGTGTATGATTTCGTTGCGTGTTTAAGCACTAAAGTTAGCAAATAAATCACGGATAGAAAGTCCGCAAGGACTTTCGTAAGTAGGCTCTAACTAGCAATGAATTATACACATTGTTACCACACGTTTTTATTCTTTAAATTCCTGTTCAATTATTTGGTTCACAATGTTCGCAATTTCGGTTGGACATTCATTATGTGGATAAACATTTCTTGGTCCGTTTGATGTTACGTCATTCCATTGTATTAGTTCCTCAACTTTTAATTCGGTCAATTCGTAATCTTTTTCAGCGAGATAGTTTCTTAACGTTTCAGTCGCTTTTTTTAATCGTTTGTCAAAGTCAGGTCTTCGGAAAAAATCTTTGTTCATACGTTTATTCTTTGGTTTTGTAAATCAAATCCCATTTGTCAATTTTCAAATAGTCGCTTAAACTCATATAATGACTGGAATTTGATGTAATGCCATATCTTTTCTTTCCATCCACAAGATTTACAAAATCAGAAATTTCGATAGTTTTAATTTTAAAACCGTCTTTGTCTTTTAGCTCAAATGAAAATGTGTCGTAATAATCCCAATCTAATTCGGATTTGTCTGGGTTTATTACACTAAAAACATACTTAATATGTCCATCTTGATGTTTGGTTCTTAACGATGCTTTTAATTTAGCACTTGAGGCATTATCAGTTCCTCTGTCAATCATTTCTTGTGCGTCTTTTTGAATATTTATTTGTTTGAGCAAATAACCTGCTGGAACAATAGCCGAAATAACCAATGACAAAATGGTCAGAATTAGAATTGTTCGATAATTCTTTTTAGGGATTTCAGATTTTAAATTGAATCCGAAATTATGGATATACATATAGTGCAGAAATAATATGCAAGGAATGAATAAAAGGCTAATTCCGATTTTTTCTTCAATATCATTCGAGTCAATTATTCCAGCTATTACTCCGATAAAAGCTCCAATTCCTGCTAAAGTCAGAATTACACCTACAATTTTTGAATATATTTTCATTTGTTAGTTGATTTGGTCAAATGTGTGGTAACGGTTTCGGCTATGAACAGTTGCGTGTTTTAGTACGGACTTTTGCAAGTACACGACAAGCTGAAAATTCCGCAGGAATTTTCAGGATAAGCCTGTAATAGCAATTGTTTATAGCCATTGTTAGCAACAGTTATTTAGCATTTATTAAAGCTTCTTCTAATTCAGACATTCTAAATTTCATTCGCTCATTTTCTTTACTTGTTGTTTCAAGGTCATTTCGCAAGTATTGAATTTCCATAATTAAAGATTCTATTGTTTCTTTCAACGAGTTTATTTCGTTTGCAAGTTGTCTGTTGTCCATTTTTTAATTCCCTTTTTTGTTCAAGTATTTATTCACATCGTCTTTACCATAGAGGAATGAAACGTTTCTTATAAGATTATCATAAAAACTCGGATTTTCATCATAGAACATAGTTGGCACATCGAGACTAAATGTATATGAAAGATTGTCAATCAAAGTTTGGTAAACTATTGACGTATTATAATATTCTAAATCTAATTCGCGTACTAAATATTTAAACTGTCTTTTCAGCGTAGTTTTGTTTTTTAAGTACGTTTTACTTGCTTTAAAATCCTCTGCTTTTGAATTGAATTGTTTTGGTATTAAAACCTTGTATGTATAATCCATTTTTTCTTTTTGGATTTGATACATTTCCCAAATGTCAGGTGTTTTTTCATTTTCAGCCACTTTTAACTCAATAACATTAATTGCGAAGGTAATAGCTGAATCTGGTTGAAAAGTCCGAAAAATTGTATGTTCAGATACTCCTGCATCTGAAGACCAATGATTTGGTGCATCGAACGATACTTTATATTTATAGTTAGAGTATAAATTTGTTATCGAATCAAAATGCTCGGTATGTTCAGGTAATAAATCAGCGTCTTTTTGTTCTTTATATGATTTTTCAAAATCGTCAGTTACGTCAGCTTTCTTTTTATTCTCTTGGCAAGACGCTAATGTTATGGTAAAAAACAATAGTAAAGTAATGTTCTTCATAGTTTGGTTTTAATTGTTGCTAACGGTCTCGTGTATGAGTAGTAGCGGATTTATTTGCGAATACTTTCAGTTGACAATATACTTAATAAAAAAGAAAAACGGTTTGAGTTTACACCCAAACCGCTATTACTTATACACATTGTTAGCCTTTCGTTTTTTTTAGTCTATTCAGTAATATTCCAAAAATAGATTTTTAAAAATTTATACTATATTTTAAGACTGGTAATAGTCCATTAAGTTCTGTCGTGGTTTTTGTAATCTTATTTGTTACATCATCATAAAAATAATCAGGTACAGTTTTATTAAGCCTATTCGTTACATTTTGAATATTGAGACCTAAATTATGAGTGGTTTTCTTCCTATTCCATTGATAGTTTATACCAATGTCAAGGCGATAATAATCTTTAACCTTTTCTGTAAATGGTATGGTAGAAAAAATTTCCGTTTGATTAGCAATAGAAGCGGCTTCGTCTATAGCTGTAAATCGTTGTCCTCCCGTAAGGTTAAATTTAGCATTAACTCCCAAGGTTTTATTACTTTTATTTCCAATTTTAAATTCTTTTCCTGCCAAGAAATTGAATACATAATTTCCATTAAAACGCGTGTTGTAATAACTGGAATTTCCAATTTTATATTTAGAATCGTATAGTGACAATGTAGTTAAGTAATAGAATCCTTTATTCATAAAGCGTTCTAGTGTAAATTCTATTCCGTAATTTCTACCTTTTCCATCATTAGTTAATGGCACATCTGTAATATTAAAAACATCGAATAGTTGGGCGTTTATTACTGTATAACCTGTTTGTCCAGTGTTATCAACAGGTAGGTTAAATAGGCTTTGGTAGTAGGCTTCTGCTTTAAAATGTGTGTTTTTATTTAATCGCCAATTATATCCCAACACATAATGTAAGGCTCTTGACAATCCCAAATTTGTATTCAAAAATTGTGTATTAGCGTCTGCTTTTATAAGGTAGGTAGACAAGCGTTCGGCTCTACTATGCAAACCTGCACCAAAGCTTAAAGAGTGCTTGTTATTTAATTTATAATTAAGTCCTAAACGAGGTTCTATTGCACTACTATTTGTTTTAGCAAAGTGTAAAAAGTGTAATCCTGAATTCAATGTTAATTTGTATGTTGCTCTATATTTCCATTGAAAATAACTCTGAAAAATAGTACTATTTCCATCTACTTTATCGTTGGTTGGAACTAGATGCCCTTCTGCGTTCGTTCCTGTGTGATAAGAAATCGTTTTTTCTTTAAGATGACTCAAAGTCAATCCAGTACGAATGGTGTGTTTTGCGTTAAACTTATGATTTATAAAGGAAGATAAACGGAAAGCTTCAATTTTTGAATCAAATTCACTACCGCTTAATGGGTTTATAACGCCATTATTTTTTGTTTCCTCTTTAAGATTTGCATCTTCAGAGGAATACGAAATATTTGTTTTTAAATAGGTTCTATCTTTTAAAAATATGCGATGTCCTATACCTGTAATAAAAGTACTTACATCATTATTAGAATTAGTTTCAAAAACACCTGTTGTTTGCGTACCTTGCTCTTCACTTTCAGAATCTGTTTCTGATGACTTTATGGTATTTTTACCATATAATCCATATACATTGAAAGTTCCCATTTTGGAAGTAGGAAGATTGATATTGTAATTTAAATCTTGATAATTTAAGTTGCCACCCTCGCTTAAATTAATACCTATACTTTTTAAAATACTTGGGGTAGAATACCTGTAATTAATTAGATAAGATGCCTCACTCTTTTTGCTAAAATAACCTTCTGTAGCTATTCCGAGTCCTAAAAAACCTGCATCAATGGTGGTTTCTCTTTTTTTGTTATTCCCTTTGCGAAATCGTAAGTCAAATACACCTGCTAAACCATTACCATATTCGGCAGGAAAGGCTGAAGTGAAAAAATCGGTTTTATCCAAAACATTAGAACTTAACATACTTACAGCACCACCTGTTGAATACACAAAATGATTGGGATTGGGAATTTCAACACCCTCTAATCGCCATAAAAGCGTATTGGGTGAGTTCCCTCTAATCACAATTTCGTT
>CALGOB010000181.1 GCA_937958005.1 uncultured Cyclobacteriaceae bacterium | reverse complement strand
AGGGCGGTTGATAAGCACTTACTTTCGGTTATACACTTAGCCATATTTTTCATTTTATTTTTATCTTTTTTCTAAAATACAAATTAAAAATATGGCGGACTTTGCAAAAAAGCACGAGCCTTTGATTTAGCACTTTCCGCCCTATTTTTTATATACATTGTTAGCCACTGGCTTTATTCCGCAAACTTGCTAGCGTTAGCGTTTAAGCTCTTTTAAATTTGTGAGGCACGAGCAAACTTTAAATGTGCTTGAACTTGCGTTGGCTTATTCCACATCTTTAATTATTTCGTCTCCACTTACATTTCTAACTTTTATTCTCAATGGTTTTTCTGTTGTCGTAATTTTTCCGTTCCAGAATTCTTTCGACTTTTCTCCGTTTGTAATTACATAACCCAATTTGTCAATTTTAATTTCAGTTGAGCTAAACCATTCTCCTTCTTTATTTTTACAATCTAAAGAAATCAGTTCTATTAATTCTAAACCTTCTTCGCTAATTTCTATAGGATTAAACTCTTTACCGTTTTTTAGAGATTGTAAATTACCTTTTTCGTTAAACGCTCCAATTTTCTGTAATAATCTATCGCTTACAAATTTTTCAATTACTATCGTGTTTTCTGAATCTACATTGTATAAAGAAAATTCCACTTCATCATTTACAACTGTTTCGTGCAATAGATTTTTTAAATCTTTCAATTCAATATCTACTGTGGTTGCATTGTTGTCTTTTATAAATTTTCGTAACTCTTTTTCATCATCAATGTCAATGTAATACACAATTATTTTTTTAACTGTAATATTTAGATTTTGTATTTCTTGATTGATAATTCTATTGATAGTTGGAATATCTAATACTTTCTGTTTGCTATCAATTAAATCTGGTGCATAAACTGGAATTACACCTAATTTGCTATCGTTTATTGCTCCAAACCAAAATTTTGGAACTCCTTCTATCTTTTTTTGTAAACCTGTGATAAGAGAGCCTAATTTATCCATAGTTTGTTGTGGATTTCTAAATAAACTCACACCATCTTTTATTTCTAATATTTTAAAATCTGCCTTTTCTGCAATTAATCTATCTCTTACAGTTTGTATACTGTTTATACCAACATCACAATGAATAAACTTTCTACCCAATTCATTCGCAACTTTTGCAGTTACTCCACTACCACCGAAGAAATCTGCAACAACCATATTTTTGTTTGAACTGGCATTAATTATTCTTTTTAAAAGACCTTCTGATTTTTGAGTTGCATAACCCAAATATTCATTTGCTCCACTAATTATTGGTTTTGTTCCATCGTGGTCCCAAACATCTCTTACGTATACTTCTGCGTAATGTTTATCGAATAATTTATCTTTATATCTATCAGGTAAACTTTCATTGTTATCAAGGCAGTTTTTAATAGTTTCGTAATCTTTGTCTTTTAATTTAGTAAGGTCTGCTTTAGTTTTTTTTGTGTCGATAAAAGGTTTCTCGTATTTGATTATTTCTTTTTCCGTATGAAAAACATAATTTTCACTTAAAGTATAGAAGAAAATGGTGTCGTGTTTTTTAGGAAAAGTTTTCTTGCTAATTCCTTGAATACGATATCCATATATTATTTCATTTTTAAAGGCATCTTCTCCAAATACTTCATCCATTAATATTTTCACATAATGCCCAATATGCCAATCTAAGTGCATATAAATTGAAGCATTTTCACTCATAATACTTTTTATAGCTTGCAAGTTTTCATACATCCAATTTAGAAAGTCTTCTTTCTTCCAAATATCGCCATACATTGTTTCTTCAAAAGCTTTTAGCTCATCTATTTGAAGTTCTGCTTCTGCTTTTGCAACTTTTTCAGCAAGTTTTGGGTTTTTGCGTATGTGTACTTTTTTGGCATAATCTGCACCACTCGCAAAAGGCGGGTCAATATATACCAAATCCACTTTTATATTTTGCTCTTTTAAATAGGCACAAGCAGAAATACATTCGCCTCTTAAAACGATGTTTTCAGATTCTTTACCAACTTGCTCAACAGTTTCTACTTCATAATAAGGCATTCCTCTTTTTATGCGGTTGTAAACCTCATTATTTTCTCTATAACGCAATACTCTCTGCGTACGTGTTATATTATCTAAAACAGCTTGTCCTTCAACTGTGTTTGGTGTGTATGGTATATATTTTACTGGCATATTCTGTTTTTATTCGTTAAAAAATGAATTGATTTTACTATTCAGCTTTCCTACATTGGTATTTAAACTATCACTATCTTCTAAGTAAATAAAATCAAATTTTTGATAACCAAACTTTTCATTATTTTGGTCTAAAAAGTCGGTTTCTACAAAGTTTTTCTTTTTAATAAAACTTTGATCATTTGCAAAACCTTCTCCTTTTGTTTCTATGATTAATGCTTTGTGTATCTTATTTTCTTTGGTTCTGTTTAGAATTAAAAAATCGGTTGTGTATTTACCGATATTTTGCCAATTCTTTCCTTTTTTTGCAAAGCAATTAATTACAAATTCTGTCAAACCTCTTTCTCCATTAAAGTAGATTTCTAAATTCTTTTCTTTAAAATCTTTTAGCTGTAATGTTTTATTTAAAACGTCAGATTCAAAAGAACTATCAAAATTATAAGGCAATAAATGAAATGATTTATCTTTTTGCTCAATAATTGGGTGAATAGTTTCAGAAGCAACTTTTGCTATTTCTTCAAATTTTCCTTCTTGTGTTAATCGCAGAATTTTATCTTGCTTTTGTTTGTCAAATTCTTCCTTAGATAGCGGTTTTCTATCAAAAGAAAGTATCTGACTGCTAATGTCTTTATCTGGAAATATATTTTTGTTTTGCTCAACTGCTTTTAGGTTATCTACAATTAAAAGATTAGCTTCTTTTGGTATAATTTCTTGTTTTGTTTTTAAACTCTTTTTAACGCTAAAAGCAACACGTATTTTTGAATTGATTTTAAATAAATCAAATTGCTCGTTGAAAAATTGTTGTTCATTTTTTACAAAAGTGATTTTTTCAAAAATTGCTTTTAATTCTTTGTCAAAAGAATGAAGCTCTACACTTGTAATAGTTTCAAAGCTGTCCTTTGAGATATTAAAAATCCAAGCGTTATAATTTGCAAGTTCAAAACCAGAATTAACTAAATATTCCGCTTGTCCTTCTTCTAAAAAATCTAAACTCGTAGTCGTTATTAATGCTGTGGTTTTATATTCCTCAATGGTTTTGTGCAGTTGTATTAGTTTCTCTTTTGTATTCGCTTTTTCTTCTTCCTCAATAGATTGGTAAGAAACTTTAAGTTGGTAGTAATCAACTTTAGGAACTTTTAAAAAATCCATTCTAGAAACACGTTCCACCATTTCAACTTTTGCGTTTCTTTTAATATTGTTTAATTCTTCTATAGAGGTGTGCTGTTCTTTTTGTAATTGTTTATTTAATATTTCAGCATTCTCTTTGTTTAGCCAAACTAACGCAGACTCGTTATTTCCTTTAGTAACTTGTCTTAAACATCTACAAGTAGTTTGAATAATTGTGTTTTTAGAAGTGCTTTTACTTTTTTGAGGAAGAATAACAGACGTTAAACTTTTACAATCCCAACCTTCTTTACCAATGGCAACTAATAAAATGTATTTCTTTTTAGACAAAGAAGTGTCTAAAGATTTAAATTGTAATTCATTTTCTTTTGGCAAAGAATATGTTTTGTTACCTCCGTGAAAACGCAAAATTTCATCTGTGTTAATATTTAGTTCGCTTTGCAAATAAGGATATATTTCATTTTCAAGCATTTCAATAGAGCTACAATAAATAGCAACTTTTGCAATTGTTCCATTCTCATAAATGGTATTGCCATAAGTAGTATTAAAATCTTCTATTCCCTTTTTTACAATTTGAAAATGGTCTAAATTTTCGCCAATTTTAACTGTTGGTGTTTTTAAGAATTTCTCAATTGCTGTAGTTAGTGGGTAATAATAAACTGTATTTGTTATTTCCGAAATTTTTAAAACTTCATCTTCTGATAATTGAATTTTTTCAGCAGAAGAAAGGTAAGGTGTTCCAGAAAATCCAAGAACTGTAGTAATATTTCCTTTTTCATTCCAGCCATTTACAACTTGTCTTAATTTTATGTCAGAACTTGCTGCGTGGTGAACTTCATCTATTAGTAATGATAGATTAGGAATATTACCAATTAAGTTTCTTAATTCATTTGCTTTTTTATCTTCATCATCCTCAAAAAGCGATTTTTGTCCAGTTGTATCAACTCTATTTAAAATTACTTTTTCTGCGTTTACAACAAAAACTTGTCCAAATGGATTTGGTAAACATTGGTTTACTTTTTGAGCATTTGGATTACGAGCTTTGTTACTTTTTTTAGCTGATTTTTGTTCGTCTAAAACGTCAAAAACAAGTTGTTTTTTTAAGTTAGTAGCTGAAGGTTCTGGAATAACCCAAGAAGGGTCAAAGTTTTCTATTGTTCTTAAACTTGGTCCAATGGAAGTTTTAAGACCTGACGGAATTAAAACTAAAAAGTTATGAGCAAAGTTTTTGTTTTCAGGCTCGTTACTTGCAAAGTATAAATCAATATATATAAATGCAGCCATCAAATAAGTTTTACCTGAACCCATTGGTAAACTCAATAAATAATCTGCATAGGTTACATTGTAAAAAATATTTTTTATGATTTTGTCGTATTCGACTTTATCACAATTTTCTACAATCATTTTTTCAAGATTAGGAAGTAGTGTTGTCTTTCCTGTTTTTTGTCTTGAAAAGTCATATAAAGCAAATGCATTTATATTGTTTTCTAAATATGTACGTGCTTTGTTGTTTATATTTAAAGTTGAAAGGTCAGTTCCATTTGTAAAAAAGCCTTCTGAAAACAGTTCCCAAAGTGGTTTATTTTGACCTTCTATTTTAAGAAATAAATAGGTTTCAATTGCTTGAATTTGAGTATCTCTAAGCTCTCCCTTTTCTTTTATGTATGACAATAAACCGTTAATGCTACAATCTGTTGATTGTAACCATTGATTAGTTTTATTTCTTATAATATTATTTAGCATCCTTGTTGGTTGAGCTTTGTATTAAATCTTTTACATCTACATCTAAAATTTTGGCTATTTCATTTAGTAATTCTAAACTTGGTTGCCTTCTATTTTGAACGTAGCCATTAACCATATTATAGCTTTTACCTATTTTTTCGGCAAGCCATATTTGCTTAATTCCTTTTTCGTCTAAAATCTCTTTTATTCGGTTCATTTTAGATTTTTATTAATTCGTTCGCTAAGATAGAAAAGTTAATAAATTATATCATATTATGATATTAAAAGTTATCAACTTTATTATTCGAATCATTATTGTGTGGTGGGAAAAGGCAAGCTCTTTTTATTTTTGAGGCACGAAAAAATAAAATGTGCTTGACTGTGCGGTTGGCTTTTCAGAGCTTGTGGCTAACGCCCCAACTATGAACAGTGCAGTGTAGAAGTTCAAGGAACTTCAAACTAGCACAAGTAAAAGCTTTTGGCGTCTTTTAATTTTACAGTTATAAAAGTAAGAAAAAAGCTTTTACGACCAAGCAAATCAACTATTTAATTCGGCTAGCGACT
>CALGOB010000180.1 GCA_937958005.1 uncultured Cyclobacteriaceae bacterium | reverse complement strand
AGACCTTGCGTTTTTAGTCTCAACAATCCTGGTTGTTTAAAGCTTCACAACCTTATTTTTCATTATTTCAACAGCACTTATTTGATTGAATTGATTTAAACAAGGCGATCCATCAACATCCTCTATTTTTAATCATCCTATCTGTTGCTTATCTAAATGGCAACAAAGTCTCTTCGTCTAAGCAAGGTCTTCTGCAAGAGACCTTGCGTTTTTAGTCTCAACAATCCTGGTTGTTTAAAGCTTCACAACCTTATTTTTCATTATTTCAACAGCACTTATTTGATTGAATTGATTTAAACAAGGCGATCCATCAACATCCTCTATTTTTAATCATCCTACCTGTTGCTTATCTAAATGGCAACAAGGTCTCTTGCAGAAGACCTTATTGCGAATCCGGTATTCTAGAAGTCAATAGATCATATTTATTAAGTGTCCAACTCAATTAATTGCCTAAACATTCCTTTTTCCTAAAACAGCCGATTGGAAAGACAGGTGAAATATTTACCAAAACCTCGTCTAAGCAAGATCTTCTGCAAGAGACCTTGCGTTTTTAGTCTCAACCATCTTGGTTGTTTAAAGCTTCACAACCATTGCCCGACCAAAGGAATTATTATTCCTTAGCGACTCAACCACATTTGAGACTCCTGTTGTAAGGTCTCTGATGTATTTTATGTGAATTGGCAAAACGTATCTTTAAGCAATAAAGATTTGGTTTATAGACTACCTTAATTCAGCAAGTCGATTAATAGCATTGATGTTTGACGGGTTTATTTCCAGTGATTTTTCAAAACTGATGATGGCTTGTTTTTCATTACCTACGAGCAAATAGGCTTCGGCTAAACTGTCCCAAAGATTTGCAGAATTGGGAAAAATTTTAGTAGCAAACTCAAATACCTTAATTCCATCATTAGATTTTGTAGGATGGAAAATTAGTTGCAATCCCAGGTTATTCAACCGATCTTCATGTAGGATAAATTTTTCATCCTGATTTTTAAAAGAGGTCAATAAGGATTCAAGATTATTGTAAGATTGTTTTATGGCTGCTTCATTGAAATCCTGAAAGGTCATTGTCTGCTTACCTGGTTTTTTACTAATTTGAGTAATCAGTTTATTATCAATTCCGTTTTGAGCAGGTGAATTATTAATAAACTGTTTTCCTTTTTGATCATTTTTTAGATAAGCGTTTAAGAATGATAAAGTATAAAGACTTACAAGTTTGTAAGAGTACATGATCTCATTATCTGATTTATCTTGAATTGTATCTCTAGTCTCAAATAGTACACCTAAGGTACTAAAATAGCTATGTGTCATATTATGAAACTTTAATTGATACGCCTCACTATTGGTCAATTCATCATAAAAATGGAATTTGTTAGCTAATGAAGGATCTATTCCTTTTTTTTCCATTACTTGTTTAGGAATGTCTTTTTGGGCAAAATGAATAAATGGAACATCTACTTTATCAATATTAAAAAAGGGTGATTTTTTTATTTCTTCGTATAGATATTTAATGGTGCCATCTAAACTTACATTAGCCTTGATAGAAGTATTTCTAACCTGTGCCAACACATTGGAAAGTCCACCAAAACTAAAGCCCATAGTCCCAATTTTTTGGGCATCTACAAAAGGTAAGCTTATGGCTTCTCCCACCAAGTATTCTATGTCTCTAGCTTGTGTTTCTATATTCACTATTGGATGTCTATTAAAGCTTTGATTATCAGCTCCCCTACTCGGACTTGATATTACCACATAACCATGGCTTGCCAGCATTTCACATAAGGCAAAGTTTTCTATAGATGACGCTTCAAGGCTAGGAGCATAAACAATCACTGGATATTTGCCATTATTCTCTGGTATATCTAGGTAAGCTTGTGTTTTTTCGTTTAGATGTCTTTGATGAACTGGAGTATTGGCATAGAAAAACCAATTCAGAATTTGATCATTGGGTAAGTTTTCCCATTCGTACTCTTCTTTAAAAATTTCCATGTAATCTAATACAGTCAAAGCTGACTGGCTTTCTACATTCTTTTTGGAGGGATACCAAAGACTAATGGAAATAGGTCTATTCATTTGTTCATTAGTCCATTCAAAAATTCTTGAATAAGTTCTGCTTTTATCCAGTTTAATATAGTTTCTAAATCCTACGATATGTTCTCCATAATCTAATCCGATATTTACTAGAGAAACTCCCTGTTTTATCGTCTGCCCCCAAGTGCTATTTATAAACAAAAACACAAATAGAACAGTGACATTTGGCTTTATTATTAATTTCATACATCAATGACCATGAGAATTGACAATGGTTGCCATGTTCAAATAAAAATCCTGAAAAAATCCATTAATGGAAGGCATAATTTTAAGTCCATATTTCTCTTCTCCTATTTACCATTTTTTGATCAATAAAGTAAGGAAATTTGCTTATTCAAGAAACGAATCAATTCTGCCCCAAGGGTAAGGCATATCTATAGGTAGTAAATTAATAGGTATTAACCTCAGGGCAAGCCCTGAACTCAAATTTCCGATGCAATGCCTACGCTCTAGGAGGTTTATGTGTACTTGCAGAAGAGTTGGGGGATACCCCATTGCTATTTAAGTTAACGCAAAAGGAAAGTGAATCTGGGGCAAAAGATAGAGGTATTTCACAACGGACAGCATCCTTTTTCTGATACGAAAAAATAATTGAAAGCCTGATTCTGCCCTCAAGAATGCTTAACTTAGTAGCATTGCAAGATGCCCAACTAGGGAATTAATATCTCTTT
>CALGOB010000179.1 GCA_937958005.1 uncultured Cyclobacteriaceae bacterium | reverse complement strand
ATCTATTTTGTGTCCTTAAATTGTTAGGAAAACAGGTGGCAGTAGCGCCTACAGACGGTGACTTAGCGATGTTTTACTCTATACTGGATCAATCGATATTATCTGGTGCTTTTCTTTATTTTGCGTGCTTATAATTAAGTTGTGTGTAATGAAATAAAAACATTCAAAGACTACCAAGAGTAGCGTGGACAGGTGTCCTAGATTGATGAAGCTTCGGCTGATTCAGTTTACCGGGTTCGATTCCTGGCCGAAGGAGTATCAATAAAGTACTTCTTCGGCCAGGTATCAGCCAAACCTAAAATAAATATGACCGAACAAGAAGTAGAACAATATTTTCAATATCATAATGCTAATATCAAGTCTTTAAAAATTGGTTATGACGAAATACGTTCTCAAATCAAAGCTCTTTACAAAAAGAGTAATCCTTCTGGAGATTTAATTTATAATCTTCCGAACACCAATATTGACAGGATTTGTACTCATGAAACTGAAGTGGCTTTAAGTAGAATTTTATCTGGTATACAAGTCTCATGGGCTGAAGAAAGCATTAAAAGATTATTGTATGAGAATCAATTGTTGACTGACATTCAAAGAAATTATCTACTTGAACGTCCAGCACTCGACCAAAGGTGGTATAAGACATTGAAAATTGTTTTCTGCATTGCATATGATTTAGTTCCAGCTACCGATGAAATTTGTGAAACGGTAAATATCAATCACGAAAGAAATAATTTAGGAAATGAACTTGTAGACCAATATTTGGAGCTTAAAGGAATTATTACAAATCATTTAGTTACGAATTTTTCAATAAGAAATAAGGTTCAACACGGAGAATGGCTATTTGCCTTCAAGCCCAAATACTCTAAAGAATATAGTGAAGACATCACAGACAAGGTCTTAAATGAAAATATTATTACAACAACATCAAGATATACTATCGTTAATGCACTATATCAAATGATAGTGGATTTGGGCAGATTTAGAAGTGATAGTTTTGCTTTAGACTCGATAACCACGCCATTTGAGTATTTCTACACAAATTATTTAAGAAAAATAAAATTTGAAGTTGACAAAATACAGAATACTGATTTAGAAGCATTCATTCAAGAGTTGGTTGGAAGAGAGCAAAGGGGAATTCAGTATAAGAGGCATATAAATACTACACACAACAACAGCTAAAAAATCATGGCTTGCCTCAGGCGCAACACAAGCCACGCTTTTTAACCAAACCGTTATGATACATTTGACAAAACGATCGAAATTTGAACTAAAAAAGGAAAAATGAAGACAATTAATCGAATAATGACGAATATCTGCTCGGACAATTTAGCGGAAAGTCGAGATTTTTACACAAAACTATTTGACTTTAGTGTGGACTTTGATAGTGATTGGTTTGTACACTTAATCTCAAAGAACAAAAAACTCGAATTGGGAATAATTGACCGAACGAATGAAATTGTACCGAAAAATTTTCAAAACAATCCGCAAGGATTTTATGTAACATTTGTGGTTGACAATGCGGACGAAATATTTAAGATTGCGGAATCGGAAAAATTTGAAATTATAAGCGAACCAACTGACACGTTTTATGGACAAAGACGTTTATTACTTAAAGACCCGAACGGAACTTTAGTAGATATTTCATCACCGATTAAGGACTTTGAATTTTAAAATAAATTGCGGATTAGAATGGACGGAAAAACCAATCTGAATGTAAAAAAACGCAACACAACAACGTATATAAAACATAGCTATTACACACTATTCGAGAGGTTTTTGTGTGTTTGCTGAGACCGCCAAATCTTTTGATTTGGCTTTTAGAAAAATAAGATAAAAACAAAATGCAAAAGCTTTGGCTAATTGCATAATCCGAAACGTAAGCGTCTATTTATATGCTACGTTTCATATGCCAACTGTTATTCACAAGAGTAGGTCTTATGGGATTGCCTCAAAATAATTTATCCTGCTACGAATTTAGAGATAAAATACCGTTTCTCTTCCTGTTAATTTTTCATTGTAGTGCGTTAAAAAGCCTTTCTATAGCTCTACTAGAGGTTCGTTTTTTGTTTTGGTTGCCCACCTAGACTGCCCCCAGCTTCTTCAATAAAAAAATACCTGCAAAATCTAATAAGCTCTTTTATACCTAAATTAGTATTACTCATATCAATTCAATTTTTTAATCCCTAAGGGATATTAATTCCCCGACTTGAGTCGATCATTAAATTATTGCCCATAGATACCCCGTACCCTTGGGTCGGGGTTGGTTCATTAGGCTAAAAAAGAGTTTATGTATGGTAACCATTTATCAAATAAGTATTTCTATAGACTTGATGATGAGCTAGCTTCACCATAAGTTCATTTTTACAGAGCGAAGGAAGTTTAGATTTGTCAATTGATTAAATTATCTATGAAGAAATTACTGATACTAGGGACTTTTTTACTTACGATTAGCATAGTTAATAAAGTATATGGACAAGGTGCTCGCTTACTGAGAGAACCTACAATTAGTTCAAGAAAAATTGTTTTTGTGCATGCCAATGATCTTTGGGTAGTTGACAAGGATGGAGGAGATGCTCAAAGGCTTACGACTGCAGAGGGAGCAGAATCACTTCCTCATTTTTCGCCAGATGGCAAGTGGATAGCTTTTACAGGGCAATATGATGGAAATACAGATGTATTTGTAGTATCAGTAAAAGGTGGGGCTCCCCAAAGACTTACATGGCATCCAGGTGCAGATGTGGTTCAGGGTTGGATGCCTGATGGTAAATCTGTTGTTTTTAGGTCAGGAAGAAAGGGTGTACCAACCCGTTTAAATCAATTTTACAAGGTTGCCCTTTCTGGAGGGATTCCAGAAGACTTAAATATTCCTAGAATTTCTTTTGGTGAAATCTCGCCTGATGGTAAATATGCAGCTTATATACCTATTACTGTTTGGGATCCTGAGTGGAGGAATTATAGAGGTGGAATGGCCATGCCAGTATGGATTCAAAATTTAAAAACAAATGAACTGACTAGGGTTCCTCAGGTTAACGGGGAGAGACACCAAGATCCCGTTTGGCTTAATGGGAAAGTGTTTTTTCTATCAGAGAGAGATTATGCGAACAATGTTTGGTCTTATGATTTAAATTCTAAGGCGTATGTTCAGCATACCTTTCATTCTCAATTTGATGCGAAAAGTTTAGATGCTTCTGCCACTGAAATAGTTTATGAGCAAGGGGGTTATCTTCATGTCCTGAATGTGGAAAGTAATGAAAGTAAGCAATTGGTCATCAACCTGAACGGTGACTTAAACTGGGCGAGACAAAGATGGGAAGACGTTTTAGTAAATCGTTTACAAAATGCAGGAATTTCCCCAACTGGTAAAAGAGCTATTTTTGAATATAGAGGTGACATCTATACTGTACCAAGAGAGAATGGAACATGGAGGAATTTAACTGATAATTCTTCTTCTGCTGAACGTGCACCTGTTTGGTCTCCAGATGGTAAATCGGTTGCATGGTTTTCTGATAGGAGTGGTGAATATCAATTACAGATTGCTGATCAATACGGAAATGTACTGAACAGTATGGCATTACCTAATCCTACCTTTTATTTTAGGCCTGCATGGTCGCCTGATGGTAAATATATTGCTTATACAGATACAGACTTTAACCTTTGGGTTTTCAATTTAGAAACAGAGAAAGCTTCAAAAGTAGATACAGAAAGATATGCACATCCTGTAAGGTCTTTAAATCCTGTTTGGTCTCCTGATAGTAAATGGATTGCTTATACAAAACTTTCAGATGCTCAATACAAAGTGGTAAAGGTATATAATGTCTTGACTAAAAAGATTATCACAATTTCAGATGAATTGGCAGATGCACTCACACCAGCTTGGGATGCATCGGGTAAATATTTGTATTTTCTTGCAAGTACTAACTATGGGTTGAGTACTGGTTGGTTAGATATGAGCTCCTTTGATATTCCAGTAACAAGGGCTTTGTATGCAGCAGTACTCTCAAAGGATTCAGAATCTCCATTAACACCTAAAAGTGATGAGGAGGATGATCAAGCAGAAGACAAGAAGGACGAATCAATTCAAGTTAAAATAGATGAAGAAGGGCTAAAGCAAAGGATAATTGCTTTGGATGTTCCACAGAGAAATTATGTAGGGCTAGTAGAAGGTCCTAAAAACCAAGTCTTTTACCTGGAGAATATTCCTAATCAACAAGGACAAACTTTGCATAAATATGATTTAATAGAAAGAAGTGGAAAAGAATTTATGTCGGGAATTCAGACTGCTGTGGTTTCTAATGATAAAAAACAATTGCTTTATGGTACAGGAAGAGCTTGGGGAATAGTAGAAACATCAGGTAGTGCCAAGAAAAATAATGCAGGAAGATTGAAAATGAATTTGAAGAAGAAGATAGATCCTGCTGGCGAGTGGCAACAAATTTTCAAGGAAGCATGGAGGTTTCAAAGAGATTTCCTTTATGTTGATAACATTCACGGTGCACCATGGGATAAACTATTTAAATGGTATCAACCATGGGTCAGCCATGTGAAGCACAGGCAAGACATGAATTACATCATTGACATATTGGGAGGAGAAGTTTCGGTAGGACATTCATATACCGGAGGAGGAGATTATCCAAATGTGAAAAGAATTCCGATAGGTTTATTAGGTGCCGATTATGAAGTTAAAAACAATGCCTATAGAATCGGTAAAATCTATAATGGTGAAAACTGGAATCCGAATTTAAGATCTCCTTTGTCTGGGCCAGGTATTGATGTGAAAGTAGGGGATTATTTAGTAGGTGTGAATGGAAAGGAACTTACAGCAAATGACAATCTATATAGTTTATTTGAATACACTTCCGGAGAGGTAACAACAATCCATATAAATGATAAACCAGGCCTTAAAGGATCACGTGAATTGAGTGTTGTCCCGGTAGGGAGTGAGCGTGAACTAAGAATGAGAGATTGGGTAGAGTCAAATAGGAGGAAGGTAGATAAGTTGTCTGACGGTAAATTAGGCTATGTATATATCCCAAATACAGGCTTTGGTGGATACACCTCATTCAATAGATATTATTTCTCTCAGCAAGATAGGGAAGGAATGGTGATAGATGAGAGAAATAATGGTGGAGGATCAGCAGCTGATTATATGGTAGATATCATGGCTAGGGAGGTTCAAGGATATTTTAATTCCAAAGTGGGTGATCATAAACCTTGGACAACACCTATGGCTGGCGTATGGGGACCAAAGGTAATGCTGATCAATGAGCGTGCAGGTTCCGGGGGTGATTTACTTCCTTATCTATTTAAACAAATGGAAATTGGCCCATTAATTGGTACCAGAACTTGGGGAGGACTTGTAGGAACTTGGGATACACCGAGATTTATAGATGGGGGAAGAATGATAGCTCCAAGGGGAGGCTTCTTTGGAAAAGATGGCCAGTGGGCTGTTGAAGGGGAAGGTGTAGCGCCTGATATAGAAATAATACAAGAGCCTAAGGCTGTAATGAGTGGGAAAGATCCTCAATTAGAAAAAGGTATAGAGGAAGCATTGAGGCTTTTAAAGGAGAACCCTGTCAGGTTAAAACCTGAGCCAGCATCACCAGTAAAATGGAAAAGACCAAAAGGAGAACAAGAGGGACAATAGCCAACTAAGATAAAATGGAATGATAGAAAGGTATTATGATTTATTCATAGCACCTTTTTTATTTATTAACCCGACGGCATTTAAACGACAAGGAGTTATTTTTAAGTAAATGAAAATCAATTCATTATATACTGAAAAATATAAATTAATACAGGTCGGGTTAATAACCTTTCTTAGATTCCATTCTTTTTATGAAAATTGAGTCCTTTGGCTTTTAGGCTGCATATTCAGGTAATGATTTAGAATGCATTGCCCAGCTTTACTTTTTTAATGAATTATGTATAATTCGTTGAGTAGGGTAAGCAAAGGCTATATCCTTGTTTTCAAGAATAACTTCTAATATTTCTTCCCAAATTTCATGTTCTGTTACCCTTCTTTTTTTGGGGTTACATAAATATCTCATAGTGAGTAAAATGCCGCTTTCCTTAACAGAAGTATAAATGACAGGGTGAAGGTTATTATAATAGATCATGTACTTTTTGGCTGCCTCATCTAACTGTTTTTTAGCAGGTTTTGTAACACTCTCACCATGCTTTTGTGCAATTTCTAGCAGGATGACCTTTGCTTTTTTCCAGTCACTCTCAAAAGTGAGTAAAATGGGTATTTCATTCCATATGTACTGAAAACCAACTGAATAATTTGCTTGAGCGATTTTAAACACCCTTCCATTTGGGATATGAATGATTCGTCCCGTACTTTGATCAGCATCTACCCAATTATTAATCTCATTGATTGTAAACTGAAAGAAGCGAATGTCTATTACGTCTCCAGCCATTCCTTCCATTTCCACTCGGTCACCTACTTCAAACGGTCTTTTTACTAAAATAAAAACCCAAGCAGCCAAATTAACTATAGGATCTTGAAGTGCAATGGCTAGGCCAGCACCTATTAAACCTAAGAAGGTTGCGAAAGAATCAAACAATTCAATCCAAATGATCCCTACAAAGATTATGATAAGTGCATTGTGTGTATTTTTGATTCCCGTTCTCCAATTGTACTTTGTCTTGACTTGTTCAATATTTTTGTTAATAAAGCTCAAAGCAACATATCTTATTAAGCCTAAGAGAGCAAATGAAATAATAGAGAAAAGAATTTTCCTTTGTATTTCGGAATTTAACCCCCAGTTTTCAGCGATCCAATTCATTTTATGTGGTTTTTAATCTCTTAATTTCATGGTCATTACTGGTCTTGTGGTATGGTCTGAAACCTCTTCCGCTAATGAATCGCCAGTAATTAACCTTTGAATTACTGTTTTCTTAGTGATTCCCATTACAATAAGATCGGCTTTAATGCTATCAGCAAAGTAAACTACACCAAATTCTTCCTCATGATGATTATGAACAGAGATGGAATAGTTATTTAGATCATATTCGCTGGCAATAGAGCTTAACCAAGCTTTTGTTTCAATATCATCCTTGAAATCAGAAGGTGTATTGATCCAAACAAGGTGAATTTTGGCATCAAAAAAACCATTGAGTTCTTTTAAGTATTTCATGATAGGCTCTTCATCTCCTTTGCCATTTACAATATAGGCTAAATTGATAATTGGCCTTTCAGGGATAGCAGCTTTTACTGTAACTACGGGACAGTTCATATGTCTGACAAGCTTATCAGATAAGGAACCAATTATGATGTCCTCAAATTGAGAATGGCCTTTATCGCCTGCTATTATTAAATCAATTTCATTTTTTTCTACATAATCTTTAATAACCGTATATGGATCTCCAGCTTTGATTGACCAGCTTAAATCAATGTTTTCTTCATTATTTGCATGATGGAGAAGGCTAAGTTCTTTTTCTGATTTTTTGATTAGATTGGTGATATAGACATTCGTATTTGCATCATTGTTTGTTTGATCTTCTAAAGAATTAGGTGATTGCCCAGACATTTCTACTACATGAAGCAAAGTGACTTTTCCTTTAGTTTTTTTTGCAATCACCTTGGCCAAAGTAATAGCGTTATTTGCACGAATGGAGAAATCAGTCGGTACTAGTATATTATACATTTCTTTTATGTTATTGAATTATGGGACTTTGTCAAATGGTTAGCTATCCCAAAATCCTAAGTGTCTAATTAAAAGGTCGCTTGACAAATTAATTGTTGACTCCCTTAGAACATGTTTTAAAAACCTTATTTGTTAGAAATCAATGTCTTAAGAACCATGGCATTACATTCTTCTAGTTGTTTATGCTTATAAATTTCTCAAACAATGCTTCACCAAAACCATAAGCTCCTGATTCCTAGTGTATATTCTTTTTATACATGCTCTTAAACTATTTTAAATATGAAGTCATTCAACAAATATTTATGTTGACCTATATTTCTTGACAGGAAATTAAGAAAACAGATTGACAAATTGCACTAATGTATCAATTTATATACTGATTAATTAGTGTATTATTTCACATTTACTAATGAAAAGGGATTCAAAATGAGTTTTAAAATGGGTTTTAGAAAAATAAGTAGAGGATTGAAAGTCGTCTCAAGTTATTATAAATAAGAAAAGCCCACCGTGCGGTGGGCTTCATCAACCATCTGTCTATATCCCCTATCTCATAAAGGCTCAAAAGTAGTAAATATTTATTTGATAATTACCATCTCGATCCCCATCAATTGATATTTTTATTTAAAAAGTTGATTTTATACGATGACATGATCATTTTTCTCGATGAATTTCATGTCAAAAAAATATCTTTATTTCTTTTTTATGCAAATAACAAATAGTCATTGATTATGGAAAATCAATCCATAAGTAGTCAAGAAGAGATAGTGCTATTGCTGGTGGGGGCTCTAGCGCCCAATGCATATGCTTATACAATTAAAAAAGAGATGCTTGATCAAGGTGGGAAAAATATTGCTTTGGCATCTATACATACTATACTTTATAGATTGGAGAAGCATAATTTACTAAAATCATCAATGGGAGGGGCAAGTTCTTCAAGAGGAGGAAGAAGTAAAAGGCTTTATCAACTGACCATGAAAGGTTATAAAGTAGTGGAGGACATCCACTCTTTTAGGAATTCTTTATGGGGTAAGATCTCACTTGATAATATATTTTCTAACAGTTGAAAAAAGCCAAAGACCATAGGGTGCCCGAATTTGCTCGACTAATATTTGAGAGGTTTGCCTCAACTAAATGGCATGATGAAATTTTAGGTGATTTAGAAGAACAGTATTTTGATCACTTGAACCATAAGAAAAAATGGCATGCAGATCTATTGTTTTATTTAGAAGTCATACTTTTCATTAGGCCACATATCATTAGAAAGAACCAAAAAACAAATCGAATCATGATTTTAGACAATCACATTAAAGTATCATTTAGGAATTTAAAGAAGAATAAAATTTATTCATTGATTAATATATTGGGATTGACTATTGGTATGGCCTCTTGTTTATTGATCTACTTATATGTTAATTATGACCTGTCTTACGACGATTTTCAAGATGATCAGGTTTATCGTATGTGGGTTAATAGAGTTTATCCAGAAAGAGAAGTAAGTTATCCATATGTGCCACATTCTTTTGGGCCTCAGTTGGTAAAAGACTTTCCTGAGGTTATTGGACAAGGAGGTTGCTTTAAGCCTTTTAATCCAACTTCAATTAAACTCGGAGATGTAACCTTCTTGGAAGATAATTTACTTTTTGCAGATTCATCATTCCTTTCTCTTTTGAATTTTCCAATGAAATATGGTGATGCAGCAACTGCCTTGACTGATCCCAATGCAGTTGTGATTTCAGAATCTACTGCTAGAAAACTTTTCGGCTTAGAAGATCCAATTGGAAAGCATATTGAATTTGGAGGGAATTCAAAAGAAATCACAGGAGTAGCTTTTGATTACCCCAATAACTCACATTTTAGTTTTGATTACCTAACCTCCATGCACCAACTCCCATTTTTTAATGAGATTAATTGGGTAGGCTTTTCGGCCATGACTTATTTAAAGCTTACGGATGGAACTGATCCGGCCGTATTAGAGGCAAAATTGCCTGCATTTGTTAAGAAATATGCAGAAGGTCCTATTCAAAAGAGAAATGGAATTACTTATGATGAATATGTTGCAGCAGGAAATGGTTATCATTATAAACTACAGCCTATTAAAGACATCCATTTATATTCTAATTTAGAAAATGAGTTGAAAGCGAATGGTAATATTAGTTACATCTATATTTTTTCTATTATTGCCTTGTTTATTTTAGTCATTGCCTGTATTAATTTCATGAATCTTTCTACAGCGAGATCAACTGAAAGAGGTAAGGAAGTAGGGGTTAGAAAAGTATTAGGTTCTGAAAAGAGACATTTAATCCCTAAGGGATATTAATTCCCCGACTCTTGAGTCGATCATTAAATTATTGGACTGTCTAGTATTGTTGTGACGAAAAATTTAAGCCCATAAATGTATAAATTAGATTATGGGAAAGAAGTATGAGAATGATTTTAAGGTGATGGTAGTAGAATTACTAAAATCAGGTAAGAAGGCAAAAGAACTTA
>CALGOB010000178.1 GCA_937958005.1 uncultured Cyclobacteriaceae bacterium | reverse complement strand
TTTAACCCGAATGATGCATTAGACTTTTAAGAGAAAATCATAAATGGCTGTTAGATAGCTGCTTAAATTCTGATTTGCAACGCAGACATAGTCTCCATTATGGTGAGTAGGAAATTAGGATTTAAGTGGCTAAATGACTGTTAGTTGTGGTTTGCATCAAACTTCTATTCGATCATTCGGGTTAAATCACCATAGCCATGCTATGTTTCTCTTATTAAGTGTTTGTAATTTTAGCTTTATAAGTTCAAAACGATTCCAAATACGTAATACGGGCGAAACTAAACCTGAAAATGTTGAACAAAATGCTTTTAAAGTATTATTGTTTCTCAATTCAAAAACACCTCTCTTTCAAAGAAAAGCTTTTCCAATTAGGCAACTATCATTCGTTTTTTGTCACTTAGACAGTCTGATCTCACCCTTAGCCCAGAAAAGATTGACCGCCTGGCGCACCAGACTAAATTCTCAAGTCATCTCTCCAAGTAAAAATCTTTTTCTCAGATACTAGTTTATTCTTTCTACAAATAAATTTTAAGGTTTTATTAAAACATATTACAAATATAATTAGTTAAAAGAGTCAACCCCACCCCACAGGCACGGTGTATCTATGGGTAAAATTTAATGATCGACTCAGTGCCTCCGTAAAAGAAGCTTAAACACTCGTCGAAGAGTCGGGGGTGATCGACTTGGGAATTAATATCCCTTTGGGAGAAAAATTAAGATATCGTTGTATTCTATGGAGAAAAATTCGTCTGAAAACGAAATTAAAGAATTACTCAAAGAAGCTTACCAAATAAGAGGTAGCGATATAAAAGCGAGTATCTCTTTGGCTAGAAAAGCTTTGCAGATAAGTCAACATAACTGTTTAGAAAGTGAAGTAGCAAATAGCTTGAACAAACTATCATTGTTCTTAATGATCACTGGTCAATATGAAGAATCTTCAAAATATGCTAGAGAGGCCATTAATTATTACAAGAAAACGGATAATGAAATAGGTATAGCTGAGGCAAAATACAGTTTAAGTGGCATTCATTATAAAACCAATAATCACCACTTGGGGCTTATAGAACTCTTAGATTGCTTGGCAATCTACCAAAAGTATAACGATTATCACAATCAAGCAAGAGTTCAGAAATCGATGGGAACAATTTTTGAGTATTACAATGATGAAAAAAGAGCCATTGATGCTTACAGAAACACATTATTGGCAGCCAAAAAGGCAAATGATTTAAACCTTGAATCTAATGCACTAAACCCGCTTTCAGGAATCTACTTAAATCAGGGAAAAATAGATATAGCCTTTAAAATGATAGAAGAATCTATCGCAATCAAAAAACAAACTGGTGATACAAGAGGGTATGCCTTTGCTATTTATGGAAGAGGAAAAATATACATCAAAACAAAAGAGTTTGAAAAAGCTGAAATAGACTTAAATGAATCTTTTGCAATACATCAGAGAGTAGGTGACAATTTAGGCAAGGCTATCTGCTATATCAAATTAGGGGCGTTATACTTTGAATGGGGCAAGTACGATAAAACAATTGAAGTACTTACTGAAGGGATGGCTTTTGGAGATAAAAATAATATTACAATTATCAAGTTTAAAGGCAGTCATTTATTATATAGGACTCATAAAGAGCTTGGAAACCTAATAGAAGCTCTTGAATACCTAGAATATTACCTACAGGAAAAAGAAATAGTTTTCAACAGCCAAACGCAAAAGATCATTGATAACTATGAACATATAGTTCAAATAGAATCAAAAGAGAAAGAAACCAAACTACAACTTGAAAAAGCAGAAATTCTAAAGAAAAAAAATATTGCTGAACAAGCCAGTAGGGTAAAGCAAGATTTTCTTTCGACTATGAGTCATGAGATAAGAACCCCTTTAAATGCCATTATTACTATCTCAGGATTACTCAATGAAAGACAAACTCCCCAAGAGAAAGAATTAATAGAGACACTACGGTTTTCATCTAATAACCTGCTATTACTGATCAATGACATATTAGACTTTAGTAAATTAGAAGCAGGTAAATTTAATTTATTGAAACATCCTTCTGATTTAAAATCCCTACTAGTAAGCATTAAAAAAACATATAGTTCTCTTGCTAAAGAAAAAGGTTTACCATTAAATTTATTCATAGGAGAAAAATTAGCTTCAGCTTATTTAATAGATGAAACGAAACTATCTCAAATCTTAGGAAATCTTATAAGCAATGCAATCAAGTTTACTGAATCAGGCAGGGTAGACATAGAAGTAATAAAAAAGGAAGAAAAAAACGACTGCGATGTAATTAATTTTAAAATAAAAGATACTGGCCCAGGAATTGAAGAAGAATATATTGATACAATATTTGATAGTTTTTCACAATCACAAACTGTAACTAAACGTAAAGTAGGTGGTACTGGACTTGGTCTAGCAATAGTTAAAAAATTGGTCAATCTGCATGGATCTAATATTTATCTCGATAGTAATTTAGGAATAGGTACTATCTTCGAATTTGACTTGATATTAGAAAGGACTAAAATTATAGATAAAGCACCTAATAACTCCTCTCAAAAATTGACAGGAAAACAAATTTTGCTTGCTGAAGATAACTTGGTAAATGCAATGGTTGCCAAAAAATTACTCTCTAATTGGGGAATAGAAACAGATCATGCTAAAAATGGGATAGAAGCGGTAAAAAAAGCAAAGAACCAAGTCTACGATTGTATATTAATGGATATCCATATGCCCGAAATGGATGGTTTTGAGGCAGTTAAGATTATCAAAGATTCGAATAATTTTAATAGAAGTACACCCGTATTGGCACTTACAGCGGACATTACGGTAAACGGTAATTCAGAATACAATATTTATTTCAATGATTTTCTTCTTAAACCTATTGAAAAAGAAAAGTTATATAGCAGTTTAAAGTCATTTGCTTAATCAACAATCCTTTTAAACGAAATTCTAAGATTCCTTTCTAAGTCTTTGATTTTATTAAAATCTCTCGGTTCAATAATACTTAATGATAATCCTTTCTTTCCTCCCCTAGCAGTCCTACCACTCCTATGTGTATAATATTCCTCTTGGTCAGGCAACTGAAAATGCACGACATAGGCTAAATTGTTAACATCTATTCCCCTAGCAGAGATATCCGTAGCAACTAATGCCCGCAGTTTTTCACTTTTGAATGCTCTCATTACCTTATCTCGTTCCTTTTGGGTTAGATCACCATGAATGGTATCTACAGGGAAATTTCTACTTAGGAGCTGTTTAGTAAGTGTTTGAGTAGCTACCTTTGTTTTGCAAAAAATAATTCCTCTGTTCTCATTCTGAACACGTAAAAAATTCATCAATGCCTGTATTTTTTGAGAGCCGTCACAAATAACATATTGATGTTGTATCTGTTCATTAACTATTTTACCTCGTGTAATCTCTACTCGATAAGCGTCATGAGCCATGTATTTTTTGACAATTTTCTGAATACCATCAGGCATAGTTGCTGAAAATAGCCAGATATTTTTTCTTTCACCTGCGTGACCTACCTGTTTTAAAATATCATCTAGCTCTTTCTTAAAACCCATGCTCAACATTTCATCGGCTTCATCCATGACGATAGTTTTTACATCTTCTAAATTTACTGCTTTTCTTTTCAATAAATCTAAAAGTCTTCCAGGAGTAGCAACAACTATATGAGTCTTCCTTTTTAGAGCACTAATCTGCTTATCAATTTTTTCTCCTCCATATACGGCCTCTGTAAAAATTTTGTCTGTATACTTGGTAAATTTAAACAGCTGCTTCGCTATCTGCTGCCCCAGTTCTCTGGTTGGGCATAAAATCAGACCTTGTACTTTTCCTTGATTAGGGTTAATCTGGTGCAATAAAGGCAAGCCAAAAGCTGCTGTTTTTCCTGTTCCTGTTTGCGCCTGTCCTATAAAATCAGTACCTTTTGATAACAAAAAAGGTATTGATCTTTGCTGAATCTCAGTAGGCGAGTTTATTCCTAATTCAGCAAGTCCTTTTATAAAACTTTTGTGTACCCCTAATCCTTCAAAATTATCCAATGCAGTATCTTTTAAAATGCAAAAATAACATTATTTTAAATGGGTTTTTTCCTTTTCCAAAAATTTTAAAATCCTAATACCAGTTTAGATATAAAACACCGTTTATCTTCCTGTTAACTTTTCATTGCAGTGCAATGAACCAACCCCGACCCAAGGGTACGGGGTATCTATGGGCAATAATTTAATGATCGACTCAAGAGTCGGGGAATTAATATCCCTTAGGGATTAAACCCGAATGATGCAATAGAAATTTGATGCAAACCATAACTAACAGTCATTTAGGCACTTAAACCCTAATTTCCTACTCACCATAATGGAGACTATATCTGCGTTGCAAATCAGAATTTAAGCAGCTATCTAACAGCCATTTATGATTTTCTCTTAAAAGTCTAAGGCATCATTCGGGTTAAAAAGCCTTCCCTTAACGTTGCTAGAGGCTCATTTTTCGCCTTGGCAGTCTAACCTTCTTCAATAAAAATCACCTACAAAATCTAATACACTCTTTTATGCCTAAAATGGTACAATACCTTTTCTACCTCATAAACCTAAATATTTATGTAGGTCGTATTAGCTTTGTCTGTTGAAATTTCCTTTAACTAAGAACCTTATGAGTATTACCTCTTTTGACCCAAACAAATTTGATCTACCTATTTTAGATGTAATTTCTGAAGTGAAGGAAAAGCTGGGAAAAGAAAACACGCTCATTGTCACTGCCCCTCCAGGCGCTGGAAAGAGTACTTTGTTGCCCCTTTCGCTGCTAAATTGTAAATGGTTGGGTAAAGAAAAGGTCATCATGCTAGAACCAAGAAGGCTTGCCGCTAAATCAATTGCAACTAGAATGTCAGATCTTTTAGGTGAAAAAGTAGGTGAAACAGTTGGTTATAGGATTAGGTTTGAAACAAGAATATCTGAAAGAACTAAAATAGAAGTTGTTACAGAAGGTATTTTAACTCGCATGCTTCAAAGTGACAATAGTCTAGAAGGAGTTAAAATGGTCATTTTTGATGAATTTCATGAGAGAAGCATTCATGCAGATGTTGCTTTAGCTTTTTGTCGTGAGTCTCAGCAAGTATTAAGGCAAGACTTAAAGGTGGTCATCATGTCTGCAACTTTAAACATCCCCAAACTATCTAGCATGTTGGGTGCTCCCGTTGTAGAGAGTAAAGGCAGACAATATCCGGTAGAAATTTTTCATGTAGGTGATCAAGATGAAATGATGCTCCCAGAAATGACTGCGCAAACTATTACAAAAGCAGTTAATACTCACGATGGAGATGTATTGGTCTTTTTACCTGGCCAGGGTGAAATTAAGAAATGTGAAGAAATATTAAGAAATAAATTAAAAGGATTTTTAGTTTACCCATTATTTGGGCAACTACCTTACAATCAACAATTAAGGGCAATTTTGCCCGATCAACAAGGCAGAAGAAAAGTAGTTTTAGCTACTTCTATTGCAGAAACAAGTCTTACCATAGAAGGAATTACTATTGTAGTAGATTCTGGTTTTACTAGAAGCTCACAATATGATCCTAAATCAGGTATTTCTAGGTTAGTTACTAATCAAATCACAAAAGACTCTGCTGATCAAAGAGCCGGCAGGGCTGGTAGGTTAAGTAATGGTTTTTGTTACCGCATGTGGTCTCTTGCCACAGATCATAGAATACAAGCACATAGAATTCCAGAAATAGCTCAAGCAGATCTTACTTCTTTGGTTTTAGATTTAGCATCTTGGGGTGTCAATGACCCATATGCGTTAACTTGGTTAACCCCACCCCCTATTAGGGCATTGACCTTAGCTACAGAAACACTGCATCAAATAAATGCACTATCTGGACACAAAATCACAGATCATGGCAAGAGAATTCACAGTTTACCATGCCACCCAAGAATTGCACATATGTTGATTTTTGCGGAGGAAAATGATTTACTGGCTCTTGCAACTGATATCGCTCCTTTTCTAGAAGAAAGGGACCCACTCCCAAAAAATAGTGGAATAGATATTAACCTAAGAATAGAAGCACTCCGAAATTATCGTAAAAACAATCACCAAGGAGGCCGAATGGCTAAAATCAAAAAAGTAGCAGCTTCCTATAGAAAAATCTTTAATTTAAATGAAGAAAATATGCCTGTTGATGATTTTGAAACTGGAGTGCTTTTGGCCAGCGCCTACCCTGAGAGAATTGCTTGTTCTAGACCTGGGAACAATGCCCAATTCCAATTATCAAATGGTAAATACGCTATGGCAGGCCATAGAGATGACCTAGCTCATGAACCATGGTTAGCAGTATCTCATGTAGATGGAAGGGATGGCATGGGGAAAATTTTCATGGCTTCTCCACTCAATCCAAAAGACCTTGCTCCACTGATCAAAGAACAGGAAGTGATTTCATGGGATACTAAACATGGAGGTTTAATAGCAACCAATGACCTAAGAATTGGTAGCATTGTTTTAAAAAGCACTCCTCTACCTGATCCTGATGAAACGCATCTTACCCAAGCTATTAGCGATGCCATTAAAACTGAAGGAGAAAGGTTGTTGAATTTTTCGGAAGAGGTAGAACAATGGCAGAATAGAGTATTAAGCCTAAGAAAATGGTCTCCAGATAGTAACTGGCCTGATGTTAATACCTCCACACTATTAATTACAAACGCAGAATGGTTATCTCCCTATTTATCTGGAGTTAAAACTCCAGAAGATCTTAAAAAGCTTGATCTCCTCTCTATTCTACAACATACTCTCAATTTCGAACAACAACAGTTATTAGACCAGTTGGCACCATCTAAAATAGAAGTTCCAACAGGCTCCAAAATCAAACTTTTATACCGTCATGATGCCTTACCTCCTATTCTATCTGTGCGATTACAGGAAGTATTTGGTATGATGGATTCTCCTACAGTTAATAATGAAAGAAATCGCGTTTTGATGCACCTATTGTCTCCAGGCTTCAAACCCGTTCAGATTACAGATGATCTCAAAAGTTTTTGGCACAACACTTATTTTGAAGTGAAAAAGGAACTAAAAAGAAGATACCCTAAACACGCATGGCCAGAAGACCCTTTAGTTGCACTACCTGTGAAAGGCGTGAGGCGAAAAAACAAATCATAACTCTCCCTTTAATCTGAAATAATGATTTTGATCCTACTTCGTCCTCTTACTAAAATAACCTAATCTGTTTCCTGGCCTTGCCACCTTCGCAGATTGTAAAGGTTGGCTGTGAAGACACAGCCAAAGGCATGAAGTATCTACTTTTGTCTAAGATGACAAAGTAGAATTAATCTACCTTTTCATTCGCCTTTTAAGAAAAAATTATAAATAGCTCTTAGCTAGTTACTTAAATTCGTATGATTCATTAGAAAATCTATGCCGATTATAAGTCTCTTTATAACAACCACTACAGGCAAGTTTGTGAGATCACCATAGCTATGCTATGATGATCCAACTTTTATTTATACTAAAAATCTCATTATTAATCAACAGACTCTAAATAAACCAATCCCGACCTAACGGTACAAGTATCTATAGGCAACCATTTAATCTAAAGTGGTTTAACCCGAATAATTCGGGGAGCCGACCAAGGAATTAATTATTAGAAAAGCTAAATGGTTGATCATCTACGTAATCGATTCAGTAGAGTAAAATTGACATTCCTCCAATTTGGACTATGTCAATTCTTGAGTTTTCATCATAAAACTAAGTCAATCAATTACTCATTACGCAAGGTCATGGTTTATTATGAATAATGCAGGTTAATTCCCCAGTCCTTGGGTCGGAAGGAACTTCGTTTTTGAAGAAAATGCCACTTGATACCCCGTCAGCTTGCTACGATGAGCTTCATTGATCAACTCAGCGCCTCTGCAAAGAAGCTTCAGTACCAGCGGATGAATCGAGGTGTCTGATCAGTGGAATTAATATCCCTTAGATAATGAACCAACCCCGACCCAAGGGTACGGGGTATCTATGGGCAATAATTTAATGATCGACTCAAGAGTCGGGGCGCCCGGCCAGGGGAATTAATATCCCTTAGGGATTAAAATACGGTTGATTACTTTCTAAAATGTAAAACATAAATTATATTTGTTCTACATTCTAGTATTTAATAACTTCTAGAACACAAAACAATACTCGATGTCTAATGAGAAATGAATTTCCTAATCCTCCCTCAAAAGCTAAAAAACTAATTACTTGGTTTTTAAATGGCAACTTATTGGAAGAAGTATTAGGCGATTTAGAAGAACAATTTGAAAGTAAAATCAAGAAAAATTCAATCTCAAAGGCTAAACTTAATTATTGGTGGCAGGTGTTTAACTATTTAAGGCCATTTGCCATTAAGTCAATACTCAAAAACTCAAACTCAATGAATAACTATTTCGACATTTTTCGTCACAATTTATTAATTTTTTTACGCACCATTAAAAAGCACAAAAGTACGTTCTTCATTAATTTAACTGGACTTACTTTAGGCCTATCCTGTATAATTTTTATTAATTTATGGGTTTCGGATGAATTTAGTTATAACAAATTTCTTGAAGGATCTGAAAAAATACATCAGGCAATGTATCATCATGAAGAGTCTGGTACTTTAAATACGTTAGGTCACACCCAGGCACTATTGGCTGATGCATTGAAAAATGAAGTGCCTGAAATTGATTTGGCAGTCACTGATACTGATCCTGAATGGTTTGGGAATAATTTCAGTATTTCTAATGGTGACATATTCTATAAATCTAAAGGAAAGTTTTCTGGCAAAGATTATTTTAAAGTTTTCTCTTTCAATTTAATTGAAGGAAATAAAGAAAAAGCGCTTACTAATCTTGGTAACATTGTCATTTCTGAGGAAATAGCATTTAAGCTATTCAAATCTAAAGATGTGTTAGGAAAAACTGTCAAGTGGCAGTTATTAGATATAGAGCAGTCTGCCATCATCTCAGGTGTTTTTGAAAATATTCCGCAAAATTCTACAGAACAATTTGATTTTATCATCCCGTTTGAAGGTTTTGCCAACATTATAGGTGAAGAATCAATTCATTGGGGCAATTACAATGCGTTGACCTATGTAACCTTTAAGCCCAAGACCAAATTATCTGTATTTAATAAACGTATCAGTTCCTTCGCTAAGGAACACAGAGAAGATTTGAATGTAAACTTGTTTTTCAGGCCATTTACCAACAAGTATTTGTTTAATAATTATGCTAATGGGATTCAAAGTGGTGGCAGAATCATTTACCTATACTTATTTTCTATTATAGGCTTATTCATCATCATCATAGGGTGTATCAATTTTATGAATTTAGCTACTGCAAGATCTAGCTGGAGGATGAAAGAAACTGGTCTTAAAAAGAGTTTAGGAGCAACTAGAAAAACATTGATTGCACAGCACTTAACAGAGTCTGTTCTCACTGTATTACTTGCTATGATTTGTGCTCATATAATAGCAGTATTTTTAATGCCACAGTTTAATGCTCTTACTGACAAACAACTATCACTTAATTATAGTTTTGAATACACGTTCAAAGTTTTAGGGTTAGTCATAGGTGTTGGACTGATAGCTGGAAGTTATCCAGCTTGGTATCTCAGTAGTTTTAAAGCTATTTTGGCTCTCAAGGGCTTATTGGATAAGAACAGTAATTCACTAATTCAGGTTTTAACAAGAAAGGGACTAGTAATTTTCCAATTTACTATTTCTATCGTACTCATCATATCTGTAATTATAATTTATAAACAAGTAGAGTTTGTTCAAAATAAGAATTTAGGTTATGATAGAGAAAATCTGTTAATTCTACCAAAAGAAGGGAAAGCCAACGAAAATTTAGATTTATTTTTAACTAATCTGACGGATATTCCTGGAGTAAATAATGCATCTGCATCTGCTAATAATTTCACCAGTAATGGAAACTACACAACAGGTGTAAAATGGAATGGAAAAGACCCAGATGTAGCCATACGTTTCACAAATGCTTCAGTTTATTACGGATTAATTGAAACGCTTGGAATCGAAATATTAGAAGGGAGAAGTTTCGATAAAACATTTAGTAATGAAGTAGAGAAACTGATATTAAATGAAACAGCTGTCAAAACCATGGGGTTAAAAAATCCTGTAGGTGAGATTGTCACATTATGGGGTACGAAAAAAGAAATCATTGGAGTAGCTAAAGATTTTCATTTTAAATCACTCCATGAAAAAGTTTCTCCTTTGTTTTTTAAATTGGATCCAGATTTTTTAACACATATCTTGTTAAGGATAGATTCAGGGAAAGAAAAAGAAACCTTAGCTTACCTAGATACTTTTTATAAAGAATTTAATCCAGGCTTCATTCTTAGATACCAATTTATGGACTTAAGCTATCAATCACTTTATGAAGCCGAAAACAGAGTCTCCATTATCGCAAGATACTTTGCTGGTTTTGCCATATTTATTTCATGTATGGGTTTATTTGGCCTCGCAGCTTTCACTGCTGAAAAAAGGATGAAAGAAATAGGAGTTAGGAAAATATTAGGAGCGAGTGAGTTAGGGATTATCTTTCTACTTTCAGCAGATTTTACTAAAATGGTTTTATTCGCCATTTTATTAGGAATTCCAACGAGTTATTTTTTAGTCCAAAATTGGTTAGAGAATTTTGCTTATAACATCTCTTTAGAATGGTGGTATTTTATATTAACTGGGTTTACCGCTTTGATTATTGCTTGGTTAACAATTGGTATACAGACCTTTCATGCCGCCAATAGAAATCCTACAGAATGTTTAAGAAGCGAATGATTATAACTATTAAGTAAACAAGTATTTCAAGTAATTAACCTCATTTGAGATACTTGTTTTTGTTGTTTAAATTTAACGTTTAGTGTTAATTAATAGCAACTGTCTTGATCCTTATCTTATTTCAATTGAGTCAATCAGTCCTGTATGCTATTTTTTCATTAATTTGCTGATTGAATTTAGAATAGTATCCAATAAAAATTTTATGAATTCAATTGTTAAGAAGTTTCTGATCCGCGCTGCTATCATCTATATAGGGTGGTTAGTTATTTATCATGCTGTAATTTTACCTGATGGACGTATCAATAAATTCTTAACGGAAAAAGTAATTCAAGGAACTCTAGTTGGCCTTGATTTATTAGGGTATGAAACGACCAGTGAAGGAGACATTGTCTATATTGATGGCCAAGCCGTAGTCTTAGTAGCAGATGCATGCAATGGTCTTGAGCTCTTTGCATTGTATACGGGTTTTTTGTTAGCCTTTCCAGGAAAATGGAAATACAAGGCTATTTTTATTCCTGTTGGAATTTTTCTGATATTTTTAATCAATATCCTGAGAGAAATAGCACTTTCCTTAAATTATAAATTCTTTCAGGAAACATTTGAACTCAATCACAAATACACATATGTTTTTGTAGTTTATCTTTTTGTCTTTTTTATATGGCGCTATTGGTTGAAAAATTACTCGCTCTTAGTAAAAACTTAAGTTTATTCTTTCAATCTTTACAATAGGTAATTTGGGCATTAGATTTAGTTCCTTTTACTCAGAATACATTTATTAATCCCTTAGGAAAATTCCCTAATCTGACAACTCTACTTTTCTGAGAGCGATATAGCTTTCTCTGTATAGGCGCTGAGTATATCATTAAATTATTGCTCATAGATATCCAGTACCTTTTCTGCGAGCACCGTAGCTTTCTCGGCAGAAGCACTGGATATGGGCTGGTTCATTTGATTATGTCTGAGGATACTAAAAAATGTATGATTTAACTAAATAATTGACTAAAGTTCTATTTTTCTACTACTTTTGCCGTCTATTTTAATATACTCCAATGATAGCAGCAAACAACATCTCTTTACAGTTCGGAAAAAGAGTACTTTTTGATGAAGTAAATATCAAATTCACAGGTGGAAATTGTTATGGAATAATTGGCGCCAATGGTGCTGGTAAATCTACTTTTTTAAAGATTTTATCTGGTGAGGTAGATGCTAACAGAGGAAAAATTAACATAGAACCAGGCAAAAGAATGGCCGTGTTAAGCCAGAACCACTTTCAATTTGATGAATGTACGGTTTTAAATACGGTGATGATGGGTCATACCAAACTTTGGTCTGTCATGGAGGAGAAAAATGAACTCTATATGAAAGGTGAGGATTTCACTGAAGCTGATGGTGTTCGTGTATCTGATCTAGAGGCTGAATTTGCCGAGATGGACGGTTGGAATGCTGAATCTGATGCTGCTGCACTTTTAAGTGGCCTAGGGATAAAGGAAGATGTTCATTATAATAATCTAAAGGAATTAAATGGGAATCAAAAAGTGAGGGTTTTATTAGCTCAAGCATTATTTGGTAACCCTGATATTCTTATTTTAGATGAACCTACCAATGATTTAGATATTCATACAGTAAGTTGGCTAGAAGATTTCTTATTGGATTTTAAAAATACGGTAATCGTTGTTTCTCATGATAGGCATTTTTTAGATACTGTCTGCACACATATTGTTGATATAGATTTCAAAAAAGTAAAGCTTTTTACTGGAAATTACTCTTTCTGGTATCAGTCAAGTCAATTAGCCTTAAGTCAGCGATCTAATGCCAATAAAAAAGCAGAAGAAAAGAAAAAAGAATTACAGGAATTTGTGGCTAGATTTAGTGCCAATGCTTCTAAGTCTAAGCAAGCTACCAGTAGAAAGAAATTATTGGATAAAATTAATTTAGACGACATCCAACCTTCTACTAGAAAGTATCCTGCAATTATTTTTAAACAGAACAGAGAAGCAGGGGATCAAATTTTAGAAGGGAGTAATATATCATATAGCATTGGTGGAAAATATCTCTTCAAAGGATTGGATTTCTATGTAAATAAGGGAGATAAGATTGCTATTTTAAGTAAAGATAGTTTGGCAATCACCTCATTTTTCAAAATTCTAAATGGAGAATTAGAACCTACTGAGGGTTCCTTTAAATATGGTCAGACCATCACATCTGCTTACCTGCCAAATGAAAATGATGAATATTTTCAAAACAACCTAAATTTAATAGATTGGTTAAGACAATATTCTGAAGAAAAAGATGAAGTTTATATCAGGGGTTTCTTAGGTAAAATGTTATTTGGTGGAGAAGAAACACTGAAAAATGTAAGCGTACTTTCAGGGGGTGAAAAAGTGCGGTGTATGCTTTCACGTATGATGTTATCAGGTGCCAATTTATTAATGCTTGATGAACCGACCAATCACCTTGACCTTGAATCGATTACTGCTTTTAATAATTCATTGAAAGAGTTTCCAGGGACTGTTCTATTTACTTCTCATGATCATGAATTTACGCAAACTGTTGCAAATAGAATTATAGAATTATCGCCGAATGGCAATCTAGATAAGTTAATGACTTATGATGAATACACTAGTAACCCTGAAATAGAAAAACAAAGGGCTGCGTTGATTTAATAACATACAAGATTAACAATGAAGAAAATAGTAAGTATACTGAAAAGAGTTTTTATTGTTATTTTCTTCCTTGTTTTAATTGTTTCGCTTGGTATTTTTATGGTAAAGTATTTAAACCCTACTATTGGAAAAGCACCGGATGCTTCAAAAATCAAGTCTAGCAATTTCAATGGTAAAACATTTATCAATCCAATTCCGACCAAAGCGGGAGGTTTAGGTGACGCACCAAAAATTATTAAAGACTATGTTACTAGAAAAGTAGAAAGTAGCCCAAAAAGCACTTACCTGTTTAACGAACAGAAGAATGATTCCATTGGCAATGGAAAGGTTCATTTAAATTGGTTAGGACATGCTGCTGTACTTTTAGAGAAAAATAACCAGTACATACTCCTAGACCCAATGCTTGGAGAAAGGGCTTCTCCATTTTCTTTTATGGGTCCCAAAAGGTACAGCCCTTCTCCCATAGCACCGGAAGACTTACCTGAGATAGAAGCAGTTGTAATTTCCCATGATCACTACGATCATTTAGATTATTCTACTATCAAAACCATTCACCCAAAAGTAAAAATGTTTCTAGTTCCTTTAGGAGTTGGGGCAACTTTAAGGTATTGGGATGTTCCTGATAGTAAAATCAAAGAAATGGACTGGCACAATAATTATCAAACTGATAATTTTAACATTACCGCCACTCCTGCAAGGCACTTTTCTGGGAGGCTATTTACTCAGAATAATACCTTATGGGCATCTTGGGTGATTGACTATTCCGATGAGAAAGTCTATTTTGGTGGTGACACTGGCATTTTTAATGGATTTAAAGATATCGGAGATAAATACGGGCCATTTGATTTATCCTTAATACCCATTGGTGCATATAATCCCAGCTGGCATGATATACATATGGATCCAATTGAGGGCATTGATGCTTTTCATCAACTTGGGGGAGGAAAATTTCTACCCATTCATTGGGGAACATTTGACTTAGCAATTCACAGTTGGTATGAACCTATTGAATTATTGACTGCATCAGACCAAATAAATAAAGAGAATTTGATTACTCCTAAACCTGGGGAATGGATTACCCCTTCCACTTATCTGCCTAACTTGGATTGGTGGAAAGAGTATTCTAATAAATTCTAAGCAAAGTATAATAAAAGAGAAAATTGTACGGCGAACTTTATCAAGGTAAAGTGTAATTTCTTAATTGTACTTGAAATTTCCTCTTAAATCACCTAAGCATTAGTTTAGTAAAGTAATACTCTAATCAAGAAACAAAAGGATCTGTATTGTTAACATAATAAAGTATACCTTCTAAACCATAATACTTCTATTTCAGAAAGTTTAAAACTCCTATTTTAAGTGTTTCTTTATCATCTGAGAGTTGAATCACTTGATGGTTTTTCTGTTGATTTGATTTACCGTAATTTGTATAGAAGGTAGCAAAAATAGTTACTGGGCCAGTTACAGTTTGTCGTGAATCACCAAAATAATTGACAAAAATTTCATACTCACCTTCAATAGCTTTCTTTTGTTTAAAAGATTCTGGGCCATATCCATTCGTGAAATCATTACTAAATCTACCCCCACTACTTGTTTGTTGATAACTGTAATAACATTTCTCTCCTACGGGGTCTACTACCCACAGGTCAATATCATTATCATTACTGCTCCAGGAAATGGCCACACGCACATCCATTGCCACTGGAAAAATATAAGAGCTTTCTACATTTTTTAAATCAAGCCTACCTTTCTGACTGCTCACTAAGGCATTCATTTCAACGAAAACAATATCTTTAATTTCATTAAATCGATCCCAGTTAGTACGCAGTATATAATTATACAATTCCAATGCTTCTTGATAATTTTCATTGGCTTCTAAGGCTAGGGCTAAATCTCTATAAGATTGCGGTTCTTCGGGTCGTAATTCCTTAATTTCCTCAAAAACTTTGATCGCTAATTGATGTTCTCCTCTGATTAAAAATGTATTGCCTACTATCTTCAATAGTTCCGGGTTCTCTAAATCTGTTTCTAACAAAGTGGACAATATCCTATTACTCATTTCGATTTCACTTTTCTGAAAGAAAAAATTTGAAACTTGAAGATAAAAAGAGGGTCTTTCTAAGTTTTGTTTCCTGAATTTTAAATAAGTAGAAAGGTAATCTTGCTTTGTTACACTTGCCAAAGCATCCAGGTAATCAGCCGTAGGCTGCCATGGAAGAACAGTTATAGATTGCTTAGGCTTTCCTTCACCTGAGCTATCTTTAGCTTTGTTAGCCTCAGCTTCCGCTACCGGCTCAAAACTATCAGCTTCTGATTCTTCTTCATCAAAACTTTCTAATTCCAATTCATCCACTCTAAAATCATCTACTTCTTCTGATATACTTTCAACAATTGAAGATTCTTCTACGAGGTCAGGTACTCTCTCATTTGTACTAGAGCTATTACCTAGTTGAGCTCTTTTCCGTTTTTTAGCTTCAAAATCTTCAAGTTTGAATTCTTTGTTGTACCAAGTTTTTAAATTGACTAACCTGTTTAAGTTATCTTCATGAATTCTATCTATAACTAATTTTTCATTACGTTTTTTTTCCATCAATAATTTACGATAAGCATCTTTTAGTTCCCTAGGAGGGTTAATCTCATAGGTTACGTAATCCTCTACCCTATCCAATACGATAAACGATGTATTTCTGGTCACTATATTAAATTGCTTACCTAATTCCTGAATCCTATTCTTATTTACATCAAATCGTTTTTCTAACTGCTTAATTTGTTCCCTTGCCCAACTCCTAGCAACATTCCCTAATGAAAATTCATTTTCAATCACTTTATATTTCGTATTCCATTTTCCTAACTGAATTTTCACTTCTGCGTGATTGGATTTGTACTTTCCAAATATTGTATGATAAGCGTTAGAAGAGGAACTAATAAGTATATCTTCACACTGCAAACAACTTATTTTAAAAAAATCTCTGTTCGTTTTTTTTATCAAACTAAATGCATCTTTCTCATTAAGTGAATTAAGAGGAATATAGGAACCTCCAGTCTCTTCTGCCAAATACTTTAAAAACGGAACATCTGCTCCATTTACAGAATTGATCGTATGGATTTTAGATTTTGGTATCACAACTGTTTGAGTTCCAAGAGTTACAACTCCATCACTAAATAAAAGATTCTCATCTACTTCATTACTGAATTTTAAATGCTCAAAGTCAGTTGCCCCATCATAATTTAAATTTTGAAGAAATGTAACCAGCTGACTAGCATCTTGATATACTTGATAGGAACCCATTTTTTTTAGTTGATTGCTAATGGCATATACCAACACTTCTTTTTTTCCTTTAATACTTTCTAAATAATTTTTAAGAAAAGACAATTCAGACACTATGTTTCTATCCTTTCCTGAAAAGGAGTTGTCCCAGTAAACAGCAATCTTATTGGGAGATTTTCTAGCTTTACGTTCTTCCAATTTCTTCTTAAAATTTAACATAAAGTATTTCTCATTCTCAAACTCTTCAGTAGATATCAACTGATCTACTGTCTGAAAAAAAGGAATTGAAAAGGTAATCTCTCCAGGAGGATTATAATTTTCGCAGTCATATGATAGTTGGTAAAAATCACTCGCTTGATCAAAAGTTACATTACCAAAATCATTAATTAAAGTTGGTTTTCCTAGGTTCCTAGTCACTTTTACATTTAACTCAAATTTTTTAAGTTGGTATTTTAAGCGTAAAGGCATTTTATATATTAAAAAGTCTTGGTCTTTGAACTTGAGTTGTTCATCCACTGCAATTACTACTCTTTTATATCCTTTCGCTGGTACAGGATAAATCCTGGTCTTAAAAAAATTGCCTTTCGTTTTTTCTACAATCCCTGGATCAATATTCTGTCTGACCACGGCTTCAAACACCTGTCTGGCCTTGACCTTCTCAATCACCACTCCCTCCCTTAATTTCCCATTGATATCCAAGGCATATCTTACTATTTCTTGATCTTCTTGTAATGGAAAAGATAAATTTCCTTCTAGAATTCGATCGTTAGGGTTATAAAATAACAAATCAAAGGTGGTAGTTGCGACATTACCTGAGACGACAACAGAAACGGATAGATCAGATAGGGTAATAGCTTTTTCTTTGCCTTTTACATTAGCACCTAGTTCTATATCTTGGGCACTTAATATTCCGGCTGATAAAAAATAGATCAATAAATAACCAGCAATTTTTTTCATACAAAAATCAATTTATAAGTTTCATAATATAAATGAAGATGCATAGGAATAAATATTCCATAAAAACAAATCATAATATTTAAACTTATCTAAATATCTGAAGAAAATGATTGATAAGAAGATCAGAAATGATAGAAATAAAAAGCCAAAAGTAATCTTGAAATAATGATCAAATAAGATAATTTCTTAACCATCAATCTGGATCAAGCAGAAAACCTGTGGAATAGGAAAAAACTTTAAATCTATCCAACCCATAAAAAATAACATTTAAAATTTTAAGCATTTAATAATCAAATACTTGACTTGATGTTTGCTGAAGAAGTTTGAGTTTGAGAGCGAGCTTAGAGGAGCTTCCCCACAGATTTATTGCTTGATCCATCAATCTCACACTTTTAGGAAAAAACAAAAAAAGACCCTGTTTCATAAATAAAACATGGCCTTTTTAAATAGAAAAAACCTTAACTAGGTACTTTTTCATCTTTTAAAATGGTCTCCACTAATTCTTTCATTTGTTCAAAAGTTGAAAACCCTTGAGCTAAACTATAAAGCCCTTCTCCTTTTTTAAGGATAACTGCAGGATAACCTTTTACTCCCCAATTTCTGTTTAAAACAAATTCATCATGTGTTTCTTTGCGAACTTCTTCACTTTTAAATCTTGTTAAAAATTCCTGAAAATCAATTGCAAACTCTTCACAAATACTTTCATAGAACTTTTCTTCACCTGGATCTTGGGAATCAACGTAGAATTTTTTCTTAATAGCGCTGAAGAACTCTAGTTCTTTTTCACCTAATAGTGGCCTCGCAGCTACTACAGCTCTACATGGTGGCTCAGTATCATAATTAAAAGCTTCTTTCTCAAACAAATCATAACCAAACGGCTGGCCACTCCTTTTAGTTACTTCTTGCCAATGGTGCTTTAGGAAATCTTTCATTTGATCATCCCATGGTTCACCACCCCCAGGCCTTAAACCACCAACAACTGTTTCAAAGCCTATACCTTGTGGCTTAAAATTATCTCTTAATTCCTTAAGAGAGGGGGCAATTCCCCAACACCATGAACACATTGGGTCACCCACATAAATAATGCTCACATCGTTATAGGTAACTCTTTCTTTATTTTCTATTTCAACCAATGAAGCAGGCTCACAAACACCTGTTACTGGATCACAGTTTAATTCATTCTCCATAGATTGTATAACAGAAATACAATTGATAAAGTTGTTGTTTTTACCAAATTCTTCTATTAGTCAATTTTTTTACACTGGTATCCAATTAAATGATTTGATGCGTTTTCCTTCCTGAAATTTCTACTTTCAGGTCTTCGCGCAGGAGGGTTGGCCTACCAAAAACCCCGGCAGAACCGCGATGGCACTACACCTAGTCCGGAATTCTTTAGAGGTATTTCCCCTTCTGCCTTTTTTGGAACCCCTCATTCTTGTATCATAGGTGGCCTGGTCTACAAGGGAGACAATTAAACGGGCAGCAACCTTTTTTTACTCCCCAATAGTACATCCAGTTCCAGTTGTTGGATGTTTAAACGCTTAAGTTTGTTCTTGCAGGCTTTCAGGTCAACTTCTTTATCGGGTTGGTCTTTGTGATAAATTTTTGTTTGAGGGGTAAGCCGGTTTAGGAAGAAAGCACCTTTTTCTATGAGCAGCTGAAAAAAATTCAGGGTGCAATAACCTAAGTCCCTGATAAACAAGTCTCCTTTTTGAATATCATGTGTATGGGTCTGTGGAAGATTTTGGTCTTAGGCCAATTGCGGTTGTGCCTCAATGTTTCTTATGATGAGGTAATGGATTTAGCGAACCATCACTATTTGGTTCGGGGTATTTTAGGTTTAGAAGTTACCCATGGCGAACATAATAGAAAGCAATATTCAAAGTCAACTATCT
>CALGOB010000177.1 GCA_937958005.1 uncultured Cyclobacteriaceae bacterium | reverse complement strand
ACACTCTTTTCCAAAATAGCACTCAACCTTTTGAAAACCTCTAAGGAAAATCTTTCAAAAAACAATAAGAGACTCAAAGCTTTGCTCAATAATGAATACAGAGAAAAATTACTTAACATTTAACACGCTTTTGCCCTGCCTACATCTGTAGACGCTGTTACAATGTGTGAAATAATACAGGTTACTACTGCTGAAGATTTAATTTTAGGTAATCTATCAAATGGAATATCAATTTTTATTCCTTCAACATTTTCAATTGGAGTTTTTTCTTTAGAAATAGACAATAAGTCAAAAAATGAACTCAAAACCTCAAAACAAGATTGTTCATTTGTAATTCCAAAATCTATTTTCAATTTATCAATAAACTCTTTCTTTTTTTCCGAAAGCTTTGGATATTCTCCAAAAGAATATAAATGTATTGGATAATAATTATCTGTAGATTCATCTATGCTTTTAAATAGAGTAAACCAATCACCAAAAATTACGACTCTAAAAGGAGCTGATAAAGCTGTGCCGAAGCTCTCATTATAAGGTAAGTCAGAAATGAGATTTATGTCAATATTACTATTAGCATTTTCAAGTTTTTTTTCTTCAGCTAATTCCTGTTTACCTTCCTCAATACCTTCTTTAATGGATGATACGATTTCTTTGAAAAATTTTATCATTTTACTATCTTCAAAAATTTAGAATAAATAGGATCTATTTGTCTGAAATATTCCATCCTGTAGACAAATATAAACAAACTTACTTTTTATCTACTATAATGTAAATCCAAAAAACAGGGATTTATCCATGCAATGGTCAAACTGACCAACAATCATTACAACTGATTATCAAGGCCTTAAGACCTTCCTCTAAATTTGAGAAATACAACTCCTCCTTTGAACCCTCCTTATGTATTAGCGACAAACAACCATAGCTAACAGTCATTTAAACCCTAATTTCCTACTCACAATAATGGAAACTATGGCTGTCTTGCAACTAAGAATTTAACTCGCATTTCAATACTTGGGCAAAGTAACAAAAAGAGGCTAACTTGTTACTAGCAGTCATGTCAAAGCCTATGAATATAATGGTAAGGTGATCCCTCAGGGATGCCGCTTTTAAACTTTTCGAAACCAAAATGGATAAAAAGTTATCAGAATTGGGGAGTGATTTTCATAAAATCGTTAAAAATCAGATGGATTACTGATGAAAGTACCTCTTTTATCTCTTTTTTCAGTCTAAAATTAGATGATTGTTTTTTAAAAGCGGAATCCCTGGGTGATCCCTACCCGCATTTTGGGTGAGATTTAAAAGCCTAGTGATAGTTCACCAGGGCTTAGAAACATTAATTGGTGATCCATTGAATCAGCCATTTATCAAGAAACCTTCAAAATCAAAACTGTAGCTCGTATTAGAAAACAAATGCAACGATTAGGTATGTCACTCACTGAAATAACTGTAACTTGAAATGGAAGTGAGATGAAATTGTGCATTAAACCCGAATGATGCAATAGAAATTTGGTGCAAACCATAACTAACAGTCATCTAGCCACTTAAATCCTAATTTCCTACTCACCATAATGGAGACTATGTCTGCGTTGCAAATCAGAATTTAGACAGCTATCTAACAGTCTTTTATGATTTTCTCTTAAAAGTCTAATGCATCATTCGGGTTAAAAATCTATTTCGATAATAAGTGAGCGTATTAGATTTAGTAGGTAATTTTTTATTACTGGTATCCGAGAAAAAGGTTTTCATTTTTATACATTTTGGAGGGTTGGCACGGTACGCCGTCGCGGTGATCATTTAGCAACGGTCGGCCGCTGCTGGGTTTAGGGTGGGAGCTTTAAATTATTCGCCAGGCGACCCTGTTGATTTTTTTGGCGGCCGCCCGGTCCTTTTTTCAGGGTCCGCCCCCGCGGCAAGGAAAAAACGGACGAAAGCTAGAGTTGTCAGCCCTTCGATTGATTTATAGGGGGTGTTTTTTGAACTTCAGAAATAATCTTTGATTAAGCGATATCAAGAGCAGTTTTTCTTCAATTTCAGTTTTACTTGGATGCCAGTAAAAAAGAACCAATAAAAAGTTGGGAAGAAGGGAGGGAGCTCTCTTTTTGAGGTTGTTTTATCTATTACTACAGATTCTGAGTTAGATAAAGGAATAGTAAGCGACACTTCCAAAATAATTCAAATTACCGCCTATAAATATAAGGAAAACTTAGATTATGCTAATCAATTGATTTACAATAAAGAGGCAATGTTAGCTGGGGAAAAAAACAATCGTCTTAGAAGAAACACTTCTTCTGTCAGGTAAATTGAATAGTTATAAAGGGAATGATCGATTGTTACGACTGATGGATAAATACTCAGTTAAACCCGAATGATGCAATAGAAGTTTGATGCAAACCATAACTAACAGTCATTTAGCCACTTAAATCCTAATTTCCTACTCACCATAATGGAGACTATGCCTGCGTTGCAAATCAGAATTTAAGCAGCTATCTAACAGCCATTTATGATTTTCTCTTAAAAGTCT
>CALGOB010000176.1 GCA_937958005.1 uncultured Cyclobacteriaceae bacterium | reverse complement strand
AGTCAAACTAAATAAGCATACTAATTATCAATAAGTATTCCCTATTCCAAAAATGTTATCAGGGTCAAGTTGGTTTTTTACTGATTTGGCCAAATTGATCTGCTCTTCACTCATCACTTTATTAACAAACTTTTTTCTGAGTTTTCCTACTCCATGATGATGTGAAATAGAACCACCTAGTTCTAGTACTCTTTCTCTCATTCTTTCTTCTAATGTTTTGAAAACATCTTCTGGCTGATCAATTCCATGCGTATATACCCCAAACATGATGTAAACACAGACACTTCCATGATACATTTGAGTCACACGATAGGATAGGTAGGGTTTGCCAGGTAATTTAAGCTCTTGATGAGTTACGTTGATACACTCTTCTAAAGCTTTACCAAGAGGTTCTACTTTATCCCAACTGATGGTGGTTTCCAACGTCTCACCAATACAATGATAATCCATTAAAAAATCCCTAATATATGCAATCACATTAGTTAATGCATATCCTCTTTTACCATTCCCTGATCCTCCTAATAGAGTATTGTGCTTTTTAGCTATTTTACCAATAATCTTTTTTTGATAATAGACTTCATCAGTATTACCTTCCATTACAATGGTGGCTAAACACATTTTATCTGGGTGAAATTTTTTGACCTTTAAGATGAAGGATTTTTGCAAACTACCCATCAATTTTTCAATGAATCCTTTGTCATGGGGCTTAAGCACCAAACCAAATTTGAATTGATTATTATCTACTAACCTTATACTAGCAGGTTTGATAAATGATTGTGAGAGTTCTTTTAGAAAAGCCATCCCTTCCGTAAAATCAGGAAAAAGCACAGATTGATATTCTTTTTTTAACGGCTTCGCATGTAATCTTACTATTGCTTTTGTAATGATCCCTAAATTCCCTTCACTTCCAAAAATAACTTTGTTGACAGACATACCCATGGATACGCGGTCGTGCAGGGATTTTTCAGAAATATTTCCAGTAGGAGTGACAATGGTAAAACTCTGAACTATGTCCTCAATATTCCCATATTTATTTCGCTTCATACCGCTGGCATTGGTAGAGATCCAACCGCCTAAAGTAGAAAATTCCAAACTATCTGGTTCATGACCCAAGGTAAAACCTTCTGCATGTAATTTCTCTTCTAGGTGTCTTCCTGTTATGCCAGTTTGTATGCAGGCTAAATTATTATCACGATCAATCCACTCAATTTTATCCATTAAACGCATGTCTATGGAAACAACCATGCGTTTTTCTTTTTCTGGAATTAATAAAGCACTGCTTACACTGGTACCTCCACCATAAGGGACCAAACATACATTATGTGCTGATCCCAATTTAATTAATGACTCAATTTCTTCTTGAGATTCTGGGAATATAACCATATCAACCATCCTAGGAAGTACACCATTATATAGTACTTTATATATCTCCTCACTGGTAGTCTGGGCATGACTGTGAATCAGACGCTCTATATTTTCTTGAGTATATCGTTCTTCAGATAGAATTTTGGGTAACTCTGTACAAAATGCGTTATTGATTATTGCTGGTGGAATTACCTTTTCCTTAACCTCTTCATTGATAGGCCCATCAAATAATTTGATATCTAATACACCACAGATATAAGGCAAAAAATCAGGGAGCGGTTTATTGGCGAAAAAAGAAAATTCTGGCCTATCACTTTTAAAAATCAAGTCTCCATTTTCTATGGTAAAACCAGTTCCTTTGAACCCCCATCTATGTGCTCTTTTCTCAGGATCTATGATGTTATGCATATAGCTCTATGTGATTTTGTATGCGACAAAGCTATATAAAGTAGTTTAAACCACTTGAAGAAGACTGGGATTAGTTTGTGTGTTTTACATGGTGTTGATTAGCTAAAGTTTTAACTTTTTCTTCCAATAACCTAGTCAATGCTTTTGAATCTTTATTGGCTAATTCTTCTGGTAGAATAGGTTTGCCAAAATATAGATTTAGCTTTTTGGGGGTCATTAAAAGCCGCCCTTTAGGCCAAGCATGGTAACTATCAGCGATATAAGCTGGGACAATAGGAAAACCAAGTTCATGGGCTATGATTGCCGCTCCTTGTTTGAATGGTTGCATTTCGCCATCTAAAGCTCTTTTTCCTTCAGGAAAAACCACTAAAGAATTAGAGTCAGATAATTCTGTTTTACATTCTTGGACTACTTGCTCCATCAACTCAGGTTGAAATAGTTTTTTCCTGCTAATAGGAATAGCATTTAAAAATAGCTTGATAAAGCGGTCTCTTAATGGGTTGTCAAACCAGTAATCTTGCGCGGCAATAACACTCATTTTAGCAAAACCCTTTCCACTAAAAATGGAAAGAATCAAATAATCTAAATGACTGTTGTGATTACTGACTAGAATATATTGTTGGTCAGGTAGATATTCTTTGCCATGCGTTTTCACCCTAATATAGGTATGTAAAACAATGCGGCAGTAAACTTCAAATAGTTTTTGGGAGATGACACTTATCATGAGTGATTTCTACCATGTTTCATGTGGGCATTCACCCACTTTTCTGAGACGATAGCTGCTATCAAAGATATCTCTAAACATAATGCCGAAGCACAAATGATCTCTGCTAATTGTTTGGCACTGTTTTCTTGGTCTGTACAACCAAGCAATTGTAGGTTTTTTTGTTGCTGAGGTAAGCGGGTACCTCCCCCTACGGTTCCCACACTAATAGAAGGCATAGTTAATAAGAAATCCATTCCTTCCTCAGTGATTTTTGTTTGCGTGTAACCAATAGCATTTTCTGCCACGCAAGCTACATCTTGACCAGTAGCCATGTAAATAGCTGCTAAAGCATTGGATAAATGTAATTGAATGCCATTATTACCAGCAGCACTTGAGGCATATGCACCAAATTCCATTAGCTTATTGATTTCTTCAACATTGGTCCCCAATATCTTTTCAATTACATAATGACTCAATGACGCTTGAGCTACTACATAATGACCCCTTCCTTTTAAATTGGTAATGGCGGAGGCCTTTTTATCACTTGAAAAATTTGAATCTAGTACAAAATCAATTCCAGTTTGCTCCCTGATCATTTCGCAGGCTGCAAAAGTGGCCTTAGAAACCATGTTTTGACCAGCAGCATTGGCAGTATCAAAAGCAAAATCTAACACCAAGTTTTTATTGAGAACATGTTTTTCGATCTCTATTAATTTACCATATTGAGTTGTAGATTCAGCACAAGTTTTGATTTCAGTATAATGATCCTTTACCCAGTTTATGAGCTGTTTTTGTTGCCTCACATGCTCTAAAATAAAGAAAGGCGACCGGGTCATTCTTTGTTGTATATGAGTGGTTTGTATCCCTCCACATTTATAAGTTGCGTGCATTCCCCTGTTCATAGAGGCTACTAAAGTTCCCTCTACGGTACATAGTGGGACATAAAATAGGCCTTTAGTATAATCACCTTCTAAATACATAGGACCAGCCATACCCATTGGGACACTCATGTGGCCTATTTGGTTTTCAATGATTCCTTTTAATCTTGCTGGATCTGGATTTTCGGATGTTTCGAAATCAATATTTGTGAGCTTTTTAAGAAATAACTGCCTTTCTATTAAATCCTCTTTACTGTTTCCTTTTGGGAAACGGTGATATTGTGTTTCATTACCCGGAATAATGGACATAACACTAACTGTATTTTTATTGATCCTCAAACTTAAAGTAAAACGAATTTCAAAATCAGTTATTAGCTTAATTATTCTATTCAAATATTGAATTTTTTCTGATTCAGACCTTTTTTAAAATATTGTGATTAGGTAAAAGTTAGCTAGTATTATTCATGATATGTCATGTCCTTACGCACTAAGTAATTGAATCACTTAGATTTATGATTAAAAGGTTGAGAATTTACAAAACTCAAATTTGAAGCGGGCCAATTTTACTCAAAAGATTTAATCCCTAAGGGATATTAATTCCCCTGGCCGGGCACCCCGACTCTTGAGTCGATCATTAAATTATTGCCCATAGATACCCCGTACCCTTGGGTCGGGGTTGGTTCATTTATGTTGACCCTCAATCGTTTAGCTTTTCTTATAATTATTCTTTTGGTAGGGTGCCTCGAATTTAGCTTAAACCCGAATGATGCAATAGAAATTTGATGCAAACCATAACTAACAGTCATTTAGTCACTTAAATCCTAATTTCCTACTCACCATAATGGAGACTATGTCTGCGTTGCAAATCAGAATTTAAGCAGCTATCTAACAGCCATTTATGATTTTCTCTTAAAAGTCTAATGCATCATTCGGGTTAAATATCTCTTACCAGAATTGTTTCGAGTAATGAGCTACATGGTTAGGTTCCAGTAAACTGGTAAAAAACTAAACCAACCGTATGATAGAGCATGAGGTTCGTTTTGAATTAATATTTTAAAAAATCGTTTACTCAGCGGCTTTACTGCTGATAGTTGCCAACGCACCAGAGATTTTTTGAAGCACTTCATCTACAGCAGACAAACCATGCCTTTCCTTCAAGAAGTTGGGGTCGTTATAGGAAATGTTGGTCATTCCTTTTTCATCTTCCCAGATCAGCATTTTTTGGGGAAGGTCAATCGCAACAGTTCTTGAACTCTGCATCAATGGTGTGCCCATCTTGGGATTCCCAAAAAGGAGTAATCGTGTAGGTCTTAACGATAGGTCTACTTTTGCAGCGTTTGCAGAATGATCCAAATCTGCAATTAGTTTTAAATTTTCGTTTCCTTCAATAATGCTTTTAAGCTTATTGTAAGTACTTTCAAATGAATGATTACTTGCAATAGACAAGATGCCTGTTCCTTTTTGTATTCCAGATAAATCATTTTGGCTTACTGAATCGTTTGTCGCTTTTGAGGTGATGTTTTTTAAAGCTCCTGCTATTTTTTCTAAAGTAGGCACCTCGTTAATTGAATGACGCGCACCTGAAAAGATTGTGTCGTTATAACAGACAAAGACCTCGTTATTTTCTTCAAAGACTAATATCTTTTGAGGAAGATCTAAGGCGGTTAACTGATTTTTTAACATTAATGGTGTCCCTAGCAAAGGATTTCCAAAAATAACTAATTTAGTACTTCCAATATCTAGACCTACCTTAGCTGCATTAGCTTGATGATCCAATTCTTTGATGATTTTTATTTTTTCATTCGCTTCTAAGATAGAGATAACTTGAGTATAAGTATCATGAAAATTTACAGTGCTTTTTGAAAAAGCTAGGCCTATTGTATTTGATTTGATTGGCATTTTATTCGGGATTAATAAACTAAATTGTGTTCAAAAATAGCAACATAGAATTGATTCATCTAGTTCAACTATAAATTTTAAAACTTTTGAAATTAATTTGAGTTGATCTCCGACTGAATATTAATTCAAGCGAAAACTTTGATTTACAGATTTTAGGGGACGGTTTTATTAATCCCCTTCTAAAAGTGGTATTGCGAATGCTGAGGGATTGATATCATGATCACTTTTAAACGGCGCTAAAAACATCTTGATTTTGGCGTTTTAAGTATTGGTAGAAGACTTGTGAATAATTTTAAGTAGAGAGATAAATGGTTACTTTATTTGTCCTGATTTGATCAATTAGACTAAGAATCTTTTGAAACATGTTTCTATGGTTCATTTTGCTTAAATTTGTATTCTTAATAACAACTCAAATTTTTATGACCCACGCTCAAGTAACCCCTTATAAACCAAAGAATCATATTCGGATTGTCACTGCGGCATCATTATTTGATGGACACGATGCAGCGATAAACATCATGAGACGAATTATACAGTCAACCGGATGTGAGGTGATCCATCTAGGACATAATAGAGCGGTACAAGAAATTGTAAACTGTGCTATTCAAGAAGACGCCAATGCGATTGCTATTACTTCCTATCAGGGCGGGCATGTTGAGTTTTTTAAGTACATGTATGACTTACTAAAAGAAAGGGGCGCTTCTCATATTAAGTTGTTTGGAGGCGGTGGTGGTACCATATTGCCCTCTGAGATTGAAGAATTGCATGCTTATGGCATTGATAGAATATATAGCCCTGATGATGGAAGAGAGATGGGTTTACAGGGAATGATCAATGACATGGTACAGTTATGTGATTTCCCAATTGGGATGAGTTTAAATGGGGAGGTAAATCATTTGACTGAACAAGAACCAGGATCTATTGCAAGGATAATTTCTGCCATGGAAAATTTCCCTGAAAATTCACCTGAAGCAATTGAATTAATCAGGAAAAAAGCAGAAACTTCAGAAACACCAGTTTTGGGAATTACTGGAACTGGGGGAGCGGGTAAATCTTCGTTAGTTGATGAGTTGGTAAGAAGGTTTCTAATTGATTTTGAAGACAAGAAAATAGCCGTTATTTCTGTAGATCCATCTAAGAGGAAGACGGGGGGCGCATTATTGGGGGATAGGATAAGAATGAATGCAATAAGCCATAGTCGCGTTTACATGCGTTCATTAGCAACTAGGCAATCTAATCTCGCATTGAGTAAGTACGTCCAGGACGCAATTGATATTGTGAAGTCAGCCAATTTTGATTTGATCATTCTGGAGACTTCTGGAATAGGTCAGTCTGATACTGAGATTATTGAGCACTCTGATTTATCACTTTATGTAATGACTCCGGAATATGGGGCAGCTACCCAATTGGAGAAGATAGATATGTTAGACTTTGCCAATGTGATCGCCTTGAATAAGTTTGATAAACGCGGTGCTTTGGATGCGATAAGGGATGTGAAAAAGCAATACAAGAGAAATCATAATCTTTGGGATATTGCAGATGAAGATATTCCTGTATATGGTACTATAGCTTCCCAATTTAATGACCCTGGTATGAATAAGCTCTACAGGGTATTGATAGATCAAGTAGCCGAAAAAACTGGAGCGGATTTAAAATCTAATTTTCAAGCTTCTGATGAAATGTCAGAAAAAATATTCATCATCCCGCCTAAAAGAACCCGCTATCTTTCAGAAATTGCAGAAACCATTAGGGATTATGACCAATGGGTAATTAAGCAGAAAGAGATTGCACAAAAACTATTCGGACTGAAGAAGTCAATTGATACAATTTCTGAAACAGATATAGATGATAAAACCGGATTAGTTGAAAAACTTGGACAAGCTTATGAAACTATAGCGCTAGATTTTGATCCAAGAAACCAAAAAATTATTGATGGATGGGAGGAAAAGAAGTCTAAGTATGGCCAAGATGTTTTTATCTATAAAGTCAGAGATAAAGAAATAAAAGTTCAGACAAATTCTAAGTCACTATCACATACCAAAATACCGAAGGTCAGTTTACCCCGTTATGAAGCTTGGGGAGATGTGTTGCAGTGGAATTTACAAGAGAATGTTCCAGGTGAGTACCCTTATACAGCGGGTGTATTTCCATTTAAAAGACAAGGTGAAGACCCAACTAGGATGTTTGCAGGAGAAGGAGGGCCAGAACGTACAAATAGAAGGTTTCATTATGTTTCGAAAGGCTTACCTGCTGCCAGATTAAGTACAGCATTTGATTCAGTAACATTATATGGAGAAGATCCAGATTATAGACCAGATATTTATGGTAAAATAGGTAATTCAGGCGTTAGTATCTGTTGTCTAGATGATGCAAAGAAACTGTATTCTGGTTTTGATTTATGTAAACCAACTACTTCCGTATCCATGACTATTAATGGGCCTGCAGCTACTATTTGCGCCTTTTTTATGAATGCGGCTATTGATCAGCAATGTGAAAAGTACATCGTTGAAAATGGCTTAGAGAAAGAGACTGATAAAAAAATCAATCAGATTTATAAAAAGAAAGGGGTGGAGCGTCCTGCATACCAAGGAGAATTACCTGAAGGAAATGACGGCCTTGGACTGATGTTGTTGGGCGTGACAGGGGATGACGTCCTACCGAAAGATGTTTATGATGAAATAAAAGTAAAAACACTTTCCCAAGTAAGAGGAACTGTACAGGCTGATATCTTAAAAGAAGATCAGGCACAAAATACTTGTATATTCTCTACTGAATTCTCTTTAAGAGTAATGGGCGATGTACAACAATATTTTATAGATGAAAATGTAAGGAACTTTTATTCCGTTTCTATTTCTGGTTACCATATTGCTGAAGCAGGAGCTAACCCTATTACCCAACTGGCTCTTACACTTTCAAATGGATTCACTTTTGTGGAGTATTACGTGTCAAGAGGGATGGACATCAATAAATTTGCCCCAAACTTGTCTTTCTTCTTTTCTAATGGGGTAGATCCTGAATATGCTGTAATAGGTAGGGTCGCAAGAAGGATCTGGGCGAAAGCCATGAAACAGAAATATGGAGCTAATGCTCGTTCACAAATGCTGAAATACCATATTCAGACTTCTGGAAGATCACTTCACGCGCAAGAGATTGATTTTAATGATATCAGAACCACTTTGCAAGCACTCTACGCAATTTATGATAACTGTAATTCATTGCATACAAATGCCTATGATGAGGCAATTACTACTCCTACTGAGGAATCAGTAAGAAGAGCTATGGCTATTCAATTGATTATTAATAAAGAGTTAGGGCTTGCTAAAAACGAAAACCCGTTACAGGGATCGTTTATTATAGAAGAATTAACTGACTTAGTAGAAGAGGCCGTTTTGTTAGAATTTGATAGAATTACAGAACGAGGGGGTGTACTAGGAGCGATGGAAACCATGTATCAAAGAAGTAAGATACAAGAAGAGAGCTTGTATTATGAAACATTAAAGCATAATGGAGAATTTCCGATTATTGGTGTAAATACGTTCTTGTCATCTAAAGGATCCCCAACTGTAGTTCCTCAAGAAGTAATCAGGGCGAACCCAGAAGAGAAAGAATATCAAATCAATATGTTAAAAGCACTTCACGAAGGAAGTGGAGACAAAGGAAAAGAGGCTGTTAAAAGATTGCAATTAAGAGCTGTTAATAATGAGAATATTTTTGAAGAATTGATGGAAACGGTCAAAACATGTTCTCTTGGTCAAATTACCAATGCCATGTTTGAGGTAGGCGGACAATATAGAAGAAATATGTAGGAGTTTTTATAGTTTTTTTGATCTCTATACCCTATTTTTAAAAGCCTTTTTTTAAATAGGGTGTATAAGAATTTTTGAGAAATATCACGGAATTATAACATTTATAAGCATTGTCATTCTTGATACATTTGATTTGATTGAAGGGCTGTTTAGAAAACATTACAGGCTGAATTATCGATTTTAGTGTTAAGAAAAGTTTAGAATTAACTTAGATATACATACGATGAAAAAAATATCATTATTTTTAGTTTTAGTTGCACTTGTTTCTGGTTGTTCAATTGTGGAACTAGATACACAAAGAGTTAGCGGATCTGAAGCGCCAATAGAAAGTGAAATGCCTAATGAGAATCGGATTAATTTAGGATCTCAAACCATCCCAGCTGATGTAGAAACAGCAATGACTTTCTTACAAGGAGAAACTTCTAAAACATGGGAAGCGGAAGAATTTATTATAGAAGGAATGGGATTTGTGACAGAATTGACATGTAGGCTAGATGATGCTATCACATTAAATGCAGATGGATCTTTTGATTACGAGAGCGGTCAGTGGTCTTGCGGTGGAGAAGAAGGCGAAGCGCAAGATAGAAATGGCGGCTTTTCTATTGTGAGTACTGATCAAGAAAACTTTGTTGTCAGTTTTACTAATGTAGATGGTTTTGATGATGCTACTTTTGAAGGTAGGGTATTGACTTTAGAAGAAAATGTGTTGGTAGTAACAGCTAATTATGAAAATAACCTATTTGGAACATTCACCATAACAGGAAGGTACACAGCCCAATAGTTAAAGAAACTTAATACGTTTAAGAACAATCAAAAGCATTTAATATAATCCGATGGAATTACACAATCATATAAAGAAATTGTCTTTAGTGATGATTATGTGCGCAGTGTCATTACTGACTATAGCACAAGGAAAGCACGATCAGTTTTTTAAAGATACAGATAGCTTTCTTAAGCAGTATGTCTCTAATGGTAAAGTCAATTATGGGGCTATAAAAAAGAATCCGGGTCAATTAAAGAGTCTAATTAGTTATTTAAATCGAGATGGGGTAAGAAGGGTCAATAATAACGAGGAAAAAGCCTTGTTGATCAATGCGTATAACATCTTTGTCATAAAAGGGATCATTGACAATTACCCTACTTCATCTCCACAAGAACAATCTGATTTCTTCAAAAAGAGAAAGTATTTTTTAAGAGGGGGTCAATTAAGTTTGGAGGATCTTGAGAATGACATTCTAAGGCCTGCGACAGGTGATGAGAGATTGCATTTTGTGTTAGTTTGTGGTGCATTAGGTTGCCCCAAAATAGCTCCATATGCTTATGTTCCTGATAGATTAGAAGCGCAATTGGACGAGAGAACTGAAGCGGCTTTAAATGATGATTATTTCTTGCGAGTAGATGAAGCCAACCAGAAATTAGGTTTAAGTCAAATATTTGATTGGTATAAGGGAGATTTTGTGAAAGACGGCCAAACTGTACGTAGTTTCATTAATAAATATAGAACTAATGATGTGCCTGATTCTTATAGACAATCAATTTATACTTATGATTGGACATTAAATGATTCTAACCCTACAAAAAATATAGGTGAAGTAGATGGAGCATCATCCAATTTGACAAAATTTACTCCCTCAAAATTATTTGCTCAAGGACAATTTGAGATTCAATCTTTTAATACGATTTATTCTCAAGTAAGTACTAGGGATAGGAATGGGGTAGTTGTGCCAAGCGATAGGACAAATATTTTTACCTCAAGATTGGCGACTACATTTGGTGTTAGTAAATCTAGCAGGTTTAATTTAGGCGTTGACCTTATATTAAATGGAGGGTCAGTAGGTACCAGAGAAAATTCAAGTATTTTGCAACTTTTTGGTTCTGAAGATCGAAATGTAGATACGAGAAGGTATGATTTGACAAATATCAATTTTAGATTGAAGTTTGTGCCTTTTAAGAAATTCACTTTCTATTCAGTTCAGTTAGGTTTACAAGTACCAGTTAGTAATAACTTAGAAGGAGCCGCAGCTCCTGGTGGTAACGGATCCTTTTTAGCACTCAATAGATACGTTTTCAATGCGCAGTTCTTTTATGATTTTAAGTTGACTAATAAACTCAGATTATTTTACGAATTTTCCTCACAATTTTTACCAAAAAGAAATGATGAGGTCTTTAAACAATCTAATTTCTTAGATTTTCCTTCTACTTTAATATTGAATTATTTCCCTACAAACAAAATTAGTTTGTTTGTTCTTGGGCAATATTTTACAAGGTATGGAAACACAGCAGCTAACTTAGAAGGAATTCCAGATAAATTTGGTTTATTACAGAGAATTACTCAAGTTGGTTTTGGGGCAAAATATCAGGCAACAGACCAACTGGGATTTGAATTGAGTTATGGTAATTTTGTTGGAGGAAGAGGGTTTACCAACATAGATGCTGGTGCAGGTTCACTGATTAATTTTGGAATCAGGTTTATTAATAGATAAGATATTTTTTCAAATAAGGGGGTTGTTTCATCATATGGAGCAACCCTTTTTTATTTTAAATCCAATCATCTTCAAAAACCTATTCCTACTATGATTTTCTTCAAAAAGTATAGTTGGCACAAGCTTGTTGAATCATCAAATATGTTATGTTTCTTCAAAGTAATTACTTCCTTTATGGCATTTTATAGTAGCATACTCTGATGACGGTTTCTTGTTTAAATACAGGTTAAACCCGAATGATGCAATAGAAATTTGATGCAAACCATAACTAACAGTCATTTAGCCACTTAAATCCTAATTTCCTACTCACCATAATGGAGATTATGTCAGCGTTACAAATCAGAATTTAAGCAGCTATCTAGGGTCTACTTGAATTTAACTTTGACATAAAAAACATAACTATTTCATGACGAATAAAGCAAAATGAGGGGTCAAAGATCAATTTGAGCTTATTTTCACAATAAGTATTGCACTGATTTTAAATTTAAAAAACACCAATA
>CALGOB010000175.1 GCA_937958005.1 uncultured Cyclobacteriaceae bacterium | reverse complement strand
GAATAATTTAAAGCTCCCACCCTAAACCCGGCAGCGGCCGACCGTCTCGCACACCCCGCTAAATGATCACCGCGACGGCGTACCGTGCCAACCCTCCAAAATGTATAAAAATGAAAACCTTTTTCTCGGATACTAGTAATTTTTTTTAGGTTAATTTTGAAATAAAAAAAATACTGCGGTTCTGGTTATTTAAATTAAGAGCTCTTTTTTGACAAATGAATTATTCTATTCAAACTAAATTTTTCATTTAATGAACCAACCCCGACCCAAGGGTACGGGGTATCTATGGGCAATAATTTAATGATCGACTCAAGAGTCGGGGAATTAATATCCCATAGGGATTAAATACACCTGAAATTCATTAGTTTTCAAATAACGGTAAGACACTTAGTTTTTCAACGCTTGCTTAACCAATGTCAAAGTTCTTTCGGAGAGCGTTAACTTCAGTGCCTCTTTTTGCCCTTTTTCGCTCATTTTCTTCCATGTTTTCTGAACAATACTAACAATCTTCTCATCATCGTGTTTCACTGCAAATGTTTCAAATTGGTATTTGAGGAATACCAAGCAAATTACATCTTCTAAAATTTGTGTTTCAACATTTGTCTTTAACCCTTTCTTAATGACCAAATCCCGTACCGTTTTTACTTCTTCTTTAGAATAACCTTGCGTGTTCATGATACCTTCCAGCAGATCAGCATGCATCAATTTAAGAGATGATCTCCACTTCAAATAGCCATTTCTATCCATAGGATAAGCATTCCTTGGAATGTGCCATCGCTTAATATGTTGCCCTCGTGCAGCTATTTGCAAAAGCTCTGATGGTTTGTCCACAAAATCAGTTAACGTTTCTGTCATTCTTTTCCCATAGATAAGCTCTTTAGGATAGACTTGTCCTTCATAGGTTTCATGGTTGGGATCTTGTTGATTGATCTCATCAATGGCTTCAAAAACTCGTTGTAATCTATCTTCCATATTATGAGCATAATTTAAACAGAATAAAAAAAAGGGAGTATCAAATACACCCTTTTCTTGAAATTTTAAATTATTTTTAGAATCAATTACTTCTCTTAAAAACTAGTTCTACCCGTCTATTAAGCTTATGATCGTCGGAATTTTTACCTGTTCTAACCAACTCATTCTCTCCTTTATGAGAAACAGAAATAGTGCTATTTTTTAGGTTTTTATTAACTAGGTAGTCCCTCACTTTTTGAACTCTTCTTCGAGATAAATCCATGTTATATTCTTGGGTACCTCTCTCATCTGTATGACCTTCAAGTTCCAATAGGAAATCATTTCTATTGGCTGAGGATTGAATCAATCCATCTAGTTTTCTTTTTGCTTCTGATGTTAAAACATCACTTTCAAAATCAAAATAAACAATTAAGTCTGTAGGCAAAGGAACTGGAGTCTCCTCTTTAATTTCCTCCACTTCTATTGGTTCCTCTTTCTTTTCGATTGGCTCTTCCACCACTATCTCTTCTTCCTTAGGTGAAGCATCTTCTTGCTTAATACTCATTTTTGTTTTATAGATATTGCTCAAGCCCAATCCCCTATTGCTACTAAAATAAGCTTGTCCCTCACTTGAAACTGCTAAATAAGCGTCAAAGGCACTAGAGTTGATTTCTCCTCCTGCATTTTGTGGAGTAGACCAGTTAGTCCATGTGTCATCCAGTCTAGTGGTATAAAATATATCTGCATCACCTTTTCCTCCCATACCATTACTGGAAAAAAACAAGGTTTTCTTATCATCTAACAAAAAAGGAGATATTTCAAATCCAGAGGAATTCACAATGGATCCTAAATGACGGGGCTGTTCCCATTCGCCATTTTTATTAAGACTTACATATAAGTCTTCTTCTCCTTTGGATTCTTCGCCCATCATGCTGATGATCAAAACATCTTCTTCTGGGGTCAAATAAAATCCATAGTGATCATTGGGAACTTGTACCAGAACAGGTAATTGTTCAAATTTACTCCACCCCTTTCTACTATCGGTTTTATTCGTGGAAACTAATCCTTTTTCCCTTTCGGAGTGTGCTGTATAATTATTAATTAAATACAACTTATCTCCTGAATGGTTTATTCCCACTACCGCATTGTTATCTCCATTATTGAGCACTTTAAGGTTTTTAGCAGTTTCCCAGTCATTACCAGCTTTCGGGCTATACCATATGTCTTGTCCTGCATACTGTCCTCCCACATTTTTTTTAGAGAAAACTCTTGTAAAATATAAAGTACTCCCATCTTCTGATGGCCTAGGGTTGATCTCTTCCGCCTCTGTATTGACGGTCTCTTTTAACTTTTCTGCTGTACTAAATGCAAATTGCTGAGCAGAAAGTTGCAGCGTACAAATGATCCCTACTAGGGTAAATATTAATCGCTTCATATTACCAAATAGATGTGAATTTTGAATAATTAAACAATCTAAAACCTAATACCAATTCATGGCTGCTATTGTTAAAGTTATTAAAATCTGAGCTTTTAAACTCATATGAATAACCAAAATTAATAACATCATTAAAAGCAAAGCCTAACATACCAACAGCTGATTCATCATTTCTGTAAGAGGCACCAAACCACACATTCTTATTGTACCTAAATCTGGCCCCTGCTTCAAAGAAAAATGGTTGGGATTCATCTATTCTTATGAAAGTATTAGGAATAAGCTCCCATTTATCATTCAGAAAAAACCTATATCCTCCTAATATATGATGTCTTAAACTAGCCCCATCATTGTTCACTTCTTCGTTTCCAGAAAGCAACGATTTTGCTAACTGCATAGCGCTGTAACTTAAGTAAAAGCCATCTGAATGAACGGCAATTCCTGCATTTACATTCAGGAAATTATTTGAATTGCCATTATTCACAAAAGAAAGAAATGTTTGGTCATTGATGTTATCTACTACTGTGATATCTGCTAGATCTACTTTGGCATTAGAAATACCTGCAGATGTACCCAAACTTAGATAAGTCTTAGTACTAATAGGCACGTGCACAGCAAAATTCAACATGGCCTCTGTCTCTTGAAATGGCCCACGGTCATCTACCAATACATATCCGCCAATACCTAATCTTACCCTTGGCTTATCTGTGGCTCCTCCTTTCCAATATTTGGAATTAGTACTTCCTCTTAATGAGTTCTGCTTGAATTCATTTGCTTTAATACGCAAAGGTGAATAAGCACTGATGTAGCCTGTGGTAGGGGCACCATCAAAACCAGCCCATTGTTTCCTAAACCCTGTTTTGATATCTAGGTAATCATTAGCGCCAGTGAGTGCTGGGCTAAAAGCTGGCAGATTCTGAAAATATTGTCCCAGCAGGGCTCTGCCCTGTCCATATGCCCCAGAACCTATCATCAACAAGGCAAATACTAGTGTGTATATTCTTTTCATGATTGCTTGTCTATTATATTTCTTAATTATTTCAATATCATTACAAATCCTTCAAAACTTCTCTCACCGCTATCTTCTAAATCAATGACATAGTAATAAGTATCCAATGGCAATTCTCTGCCTTCAAATGTCCCATCCCATGGCACTTCATATCCTATTGATTCAAACACTACCTTTCCTTCTCTATTTAGAATAGATACTCTAGCATTTGGGTGAAGTGTAATGTTATCAATGATCCACGTGTCGTTTACACCATCTCCGTTAGGAGTAAAAGCGGTAACTATTCCCAAATCAGCTGTAGGATCTGAAGTAAGGGTAATCACAAATACTTCTTCTATAAATTCCCCAGCAGCATCTGTTGTTCTTATCCTGACAGTTCTTGTTTCTGCTTCTTCAAAATCAAGCTCTTCATCAGTTACTAAAGTTTCTCCTGCAATGGCAAAAGCATCGTTGTCATCTGCTCCATCACCACTTACCAGTGTATAAGTATGTGTATCATCTGAATCATTATCTGCAGTAACTAAATCACCTACCAAAGCTCCTGCCTCTTGCTCATCTGCAATGGTCTGATTAGAAAGTGTTAAGGCTGTAGGTAAATCGTTTATGGCATTCACCGTTACTTGGAAAGTTTCTGATGAATTTAATGCACCGTCACTTACTTGAATCGTAATATTAGCTATTCCAAACTCATTTGCATTTGGTGTCAAGGCAATACTCCTATCAGTACCTGTCCCTGAAACAGTTAAGGTAGCAATGTCAAATAAGGTAGCATTGTCTGTGGAAACAATAAATATCAAATCTGCTAAGTCAGTATCCGGATCTTCCACATTGAAACTATTGGTTGCAATACCATCTTCATCCATTACTACCTCTCCTAAGTTGCTTATTAATGGTGACTCATTGTCATTGAGTATATTAATCACCACTGATTCTACAGAACTTGTATTGACACCATCACTTACTGTAAGCTGCAAAGTGTAACTAGCAGTGGTTTCAAAATCCAATAAAGAATTATCAGTCACAGTAACTTGACCATTACTGGCATTAATAGCGAAAATATCATCTGTATTACCTGCGGTAATTGTCCAAGCACCAAAAGTAGTGGCAGTAAAATCCCCATCCATAGCAACGACTGTTCCCACTACTGTCTCATTAGCCGCATTCTCAGTCACTTCAAAAGACTGCATGGTAGTAATTACAGGAGTTACATCATTGAGATCATTGACATTCACTGTTATGGTTTCCTCAAGACTGGTATTAGTACCGTCACTTACAGTAACACCTAATGTAAACAAACCTGTGATTTCCCTGTCCAACCCACTGTTATTAGCAATGGACAACTCTCCACTTGAAGCGTTTATTGCAAAAACACCGCTTTCATTTCCACTGGTTATAGTCCAAGCGTTAAATGTGGTAGCTGTAACATCAGTGTCAGTAGCTACTAATGTACCCACAGGACTTGCATTGGCTAAGTTTTCGTCTATTGTAAAACTCTGTCCAGCGGTAATAATTGGCAGTACATCGTTTAAGTCAGTTATATTAATAGTCACTGTCTCTTCTACGCTTGTGTTTGTTCCATCACTTACTGTAGTGGTTAAAGTAAAACTAGTAGTACCACTTTCAAAATCCAGATCTCCTGAATCGTTAACTGTGATTGCTCCCGTATTAACATTCAATGTGAAAGGAACAATCATATCTCCATCCACATCTTCGTTTCCACTAACAATTGTCCATTCTTGGAAGGTTGTTCCCGCATCAGCATCAGTAGCCAAAATAGTTCCTATTGCCGATGTATTCGCCAAATTCTCCTCAATTGTAAATGACTGACTTGCAGTAATTACTGGCGTATTATCATCATTTGTAAAGGTTGCAGTTGCATTATCAGAAACATCAACAGTTAATGCTGTTGCTCCTACTGAAGCCATTGATACCGTAATGGTCTCGTTAGCTTCCTCTTTCTCATCAGCCGTAGGGGATACTGTAAACGTTCGTGATTCCCCTACCGTACCAACAAAAGTGATTACTTGACTTGTAATGGCAGTATAGTCATTATCAGCTAAAGTAGCTGTTCCATCTGTAGTGCTTACTTCTACAGTAAACCCACCTGCAACTGGATTGTCAAGAGTAGCCGTCATTGTAATACTTCCATCATCTTCAGCACCTGAAACATCTTCTATGGTTACAGTGGCATTATCATCATTGACAATAATTACACTTGCACCAGCTGAAGTACTTACGTCTGAAGCATTTCCTGAAGGTGAAATGGCATTAGATAAACCTAAGAAAAAACTTTCGTCACCTTCTACTTTATTATCTACACCAATTGCAATATCTATCGTTTGCACTTCACCAGCAGTTCCAGCGAAATTGACAGTTTGTGAAGAAACAGCAGTGTAATCACCATCTCCAGTAGTTGCAGAATTATCTGTGGAATTCACGTCAACAGAGAACCCTCCTTGGGCTGCATTATCAGCAGTTAGGGTAATTCTTACTGTACCGTCATCTTCATTTACCATTTCGCTAGAAAGAGAGACATCTATCTGATCATTATTTGTAATTACGTAAGTATGGATCGTTTCCGAACCTAGTCCACTGTTTGTTGGATTAGATAAAGTGATTATAACCGTTTCATTAGCTTCCAGTATTGCATCATCAATAATGTCTGCTATCGTTATATTACCAGAAGTAAGTCCTGCATTGATCGTTAATGTTCCATCTGCTAAAGTATAATCCGAACCGCCTGTTGCTGTACCTGAAACAGTATAATCAACAGTAGTAGCCAATGTGCTGCTTTGCGAAAGGTTAACTTGAATATCAGTACTACTTTCAGACTCAGCTCCTGAAGAAGAAGCAGATGCAAAATCTATGACCACATTGACTGTTCTAAAGTTTAATGTAGTATTGTCTGCAATTCCTGTATAGGTATTTCCAACTAGATCTGTAATTGCTGTACTCGCTATTTGCACGGCATAATTTATATTCAATCTCAAATTAGCTGAAGGGTTAATAGTCAATACATTTCCTGAAATAGAAGCTACTGTTCCTGGTGCTGCTGCATCTATGGTTATAGTACTAGAGTTATCATCTAAATCGATTATTTGAATATTGCCTGTTCCAAATTGGATATCCGTATCAAAGGTCAATACGATATCTGATTGTAACCCGACATCTGTGGCATCATCCACAGGCGACGATGATGTAAGAGTTGGTGCTGTATTATCTAGTGTATAGGTTTCGTCAGTTGCAGGTTCAACTGAAGCAAGTGAGTTACCAGCTACATCAACGATAGAAACCCCTCCAGCTACATTTAACCCTACCGTCCCATTCAATGTTGCAAGATCTCCACCTGAGATTTGTACATCATAAGTTGAATTGGTAACCTGAGAAACTGCAATAGAAGCTCCTATTGGTCCTGTTACAGTAAAATCTGTTAAATCCACATTTTGAACATCCTCGCTAAAAGTGGCTAAAAATGTTAATTGATCCGCATTTGTTACTTGATTAGTAGGTGTTTTTCTAGTAAAGTTTGTAAGGGTAGGAACAATTCCATCTATTACCAAAGCTTTATTAGCTCCTAAAGAACCTGCCGCACCTGGAGTAGCCAGTGTCAAAGTAGCGTTATTTGTGGCCACATCCCTAATAGTACCGCCATTCAAAGTCAATGAATTAGTACCTACATAATCTAAATCGGCACTTACATCTCCAGCCTGTACTGTGTAATTAAAGGTCAAGGTTGGAGTACCCGATCCACTCACGTAATTTATTGTGCGATCAGTAGTTCCAGTCTCTAAGGTCAGTTGAGGAGTACTTGTAACAGTTACCACTTCACTAAACACAACCTGAATTGAAATTGGATCCCCTATTCCGTAACTACCATTGGCGGTAGAAGAAGTAACATTGGATACGGTAGGCTGTACTGCATCTATGACTAATGCTTTATTAGCTCCTAATGAATTAGCTGCTCCTGGGGTAGCCAGCGTTAAAACAGCATTATTACCTGCTCCATCAACTATTGTCCCACCATTCAACATCAGAGAATTAGTCGCTACATAATCTAAGTCAGCACTCTCATCTCCTGACTGTATGGTATAATTAAAGGTCAATGTAGAAGTTCCAGATCCACTCACATAATCTATTGTACGATCAGTTGCTCCTGTCTCTAAAATTAGTTGAGGAGTACCTGTTACCGTAACTGCTTCGTCCAATACAACCTGAATTGAAATTGGGTCTCCTTCGTTATAAGTTCCATTTCCAGTAGAAGAGGTGACATCCGTGACTGTAGGAACAACTCCATCTATCACTAAGGCTTTATTAGCCCCTAAAGAGCCTGCTGCGCCGGGAGAAGCCAGTGTCAAAGTAGCGCTATTTGTTGCACCATCCCTAATAGTGCCACCATTCAGAGTCAATGAGTTAGATGCTACATAATCCAAATCAGCACTTATATCTCCTGCTTGTACCGTATAACTAAAGGTTAAGGTATTCGAACCTGATCCACCTGTGAAATCTACTGTGCGATCTGTCGCTCCAGTCTCCAAGGTCAGCTGAGGAGTGCCTGTTACTGTTACCGCCTCACTAAACACTACCTGTATAGAAATAGGATCGCCTACGCTAAAAATTCCGTTAGTCGTAGAAGAAGTTACATTAGTGACTGTAGGATCAACTCCATCTACCAGTACCGCATTAGTAACACCCACAGAGTTTAAAGTAAGGACAGCATTGTTACCTACAGCATCTTGTAATGTACCGCTGTTTGTTGATAGTGCGCCAACTGAAATACCATCTATGTCTAAATCCCCTGCTTGTACCGTATACCTGAACAATAATGCATCAGAACCAGAACCACTCACATAGGTAGCTTGTCGCACTGTAGAACCTATGGTTACTGCTATTGCTGGTATCCCCCCTGTAGTTACTACCGTTATATCTTGATCAAAGTTGACCGTAAAATCTAAATTCTCGCCTAAAATGTAGGTATCATTGGAAGGAACTGTTACTGATGTAACTGCAGGAGCCATATTATCAATCGTATAGGTCTGCTCTATCACAATTGTTCCCGAAAAGCCATTCCCTGATACATCAGTCAATGTCAGTGGCGTAAAGCCTAAATCCAGTAAACCATTACCAGCTATACCAGTGATTACCACATCATAGACTGAATTAGCGGTGATCTCATTGACCGCATTCACACTTGCGCCTGCCGCACCTGCACCGCTGATACTGAAATTACCGGTTACTGGATCTGCATTCAAATCTTCTGAGAAGGTTATGCGGAAAGTCACACTCGCTGCGCTTGTGTTTTCTGCTGTTGGGCTCTGACGGGTTATACTGCTGATATTGACAACTCTCTGATCGATCCTATAGGTCTGTTCTGTGGTAATTGTTCCCGAAAAGCCATTTCCGGCTACATCGGTCAATGTCAGCGCTGTAAAGCCTAAATCCAGTATGTTTTGATCGGCTATGCCAGTGATTATCACATCATAAACTGAATTAGCGGTAACCTCGTTGACCGCATTTACACTGGCACTTGCTGCAGCACCTCCACTGATACTAAAATTACCGATTACCGGATCTGCATTCAAATCTTCTGAGAACGTTACGCGGAAGGTTACGCTCGTCGCATTTGTGTTTTCTGCTGTTGGGCTCTGGCGGGTTATACTGCTGATATCGAAATCTGTCTGATCGATCGCATAGGTCTGCTCTGAAGAAATCGTTCCTGAAAAGCCATTACCAGTTACATCGGTTAGGGTTAAGGTTGTAAATCCTAAATCCAATAAGCCGTCATCAGCTATGCCAGTGATTACCACATCATAAACTGAATTAGCGGTTATCTCATTGACTGCATTCACACTTGCACTTGCTGCCCCTGTTCCACTGATACTAAAATTACCTGCTACCGGATCGGCATTTAAATCCTCTGAGAACGTCACACGGAAGGTAACACTCGTCGCATTTGTGTTTTCTGCTGTTGGACTCTGACGGGTTATACTGCTGATATCGAAATCTGTCTGATCGATCGCATAGGTCTGCTCTGAAGAAATCGTTCCTGAAAAGCCATTACCAGTTACATCGGTTAGGGTTAAGGCTGTAAATCCTAAATCCAATAAACCATCATCGGCTATACCAGTGATTACCACATCATAAACTGAATTAGCGGTTATCTCATTGACTGCATTCACACTTGCACTTGCTGCCCCTGCTCCACTGATACTAAAATTACCTGTTACCGGATCTGCATTTAAATTTTCTGAGAAAGTCACACGGAAGGTAACACTCGTGGCATTTGTGTTTGTTCCTAATGGACTCTGACGAGCTATACTGCTGATATCGAAGTCTGTCTGATCGATCGTATAAGTCTGCTCTGAAGAAATCGTTCCTGAAAAGCCATTACCAGCTACATCGGTCAATGTTAGCGCCGTAAAGCCTAAATCCAATAAGCCGTCATCAGCTATGCCAGTGATTACCACATCATAAACTGAATTAGCGGTTATCTCATTGACTGCATTCACACTTGCACTTGCTGCCCCTGCTCCACTGATACTGAAATTACCTAGTACCGGATCTGCATTCAAATCTTCTGAGAAAGTCACTCGGAAAGTCACGCTCGTTGCGCTTGTATTTTCTGTTGTTGGACTCTGACGGGAAATACTTGTTATTGAAGGGTTAGTTTCATCTGCCGTTGTAAAGTCTAATGTCGTGTTGTTAGTAATTCCAGCATAGCTATTTCCACTTAAATCATCGATTGCAGTTGCCGCTATTTGTATCGCATAATTACTCTCTTCATCCAAGTCCGAACTTGGATTAATCGTCAATATGGATCCACTAATGGAAGCTTCTCCACCTGGAGCGGCCGCATTTATCGTAAAGGAATTTGATCCGTCAGTCACATCGATCACTTGTATGTTTCCTGTACCAAATGCGATGTCTTCACTAAACGTTAAAGTAATATTATCCGCAGTTGCAATATTAATAGCATTGTCTGTAGGAACACTGGAAGACAATAGCGGGTCAATATTATCTATTGTTGTAAAATTAAGATCAGCATTATCATTCAAACCAATAAATGCATTACCTGCTAAATCTAAAAAGGGCGCTCCATTAAATATAAACACATAGTATTCCGTATTTGCGACTAAGGCAGACGCATTTGGGTTGATTGTTAAAACTGCTCCTGAAATGGATGCTACGTTCGAAGTATTTGTTGGATCCGCTGCATCGATTGAAAATATAGGCATATCATCTGCTGACCTTCTTATTTGGAAAAACCCGGTACCAAACTGAATGTCTTCATCAAATGTAATGGTAATGTCATCCATCAAACCCACACCAGTTCCTCCATCTGCAGGTGAGCTGGAACTTATAGTAGGTCCAGTGCCATCATACGTCAAGTTAAAGGTAGTAGCTGCAGTGTTGTTATTCCCTGCAAGGTCAGTTGCAGTTCCCGCCCCGACATTTACGATAATTGTTCCGTTTGAAAATGGTGAGATATTAACTGTAAAGGTTGTACTATCTGCTGAAACAAAGTCACCTGTGGTTGCACTAGCAGTTCCCGTAACTACTATTTCATTTTCATCGAAATTTTCAACTTCATGACTAAATGTGATGGTCACAGGAATAGGGTTATCATTTGTTGGGCTTGAAGATGTAGAAGAAATACCCACTGTTGGATTACTTGTATCCAAAGTAATTGATAATCCTGATGAAGTAGTACCAACATTACCTATTGCATCAGTCGCCTGTGCTGTAATGGTATGCGCGGTATTAGTAGTAAGGGTTGGTGAGGTAAAGGTCCAATTTCCACTACCATCAACAGTAGCAGATCCCAATAAGCCATCTACACTTGAAGAAACTGTAACAGAAGCTCCAATTTCGGTAGTACCTGTGAAAGTAGGTGTTAAATCATTTGTTACGTTATCGGAAGTAGCACCTGATGTATGATCTTCAATCCCTGAATCTGAACTGGTAGCCAGATCTGGGGTTGTTGTAGTAGCACCTAAGTTATCAACCACATAACTCTGATTAGTTCCGGTAGGAGTTGTATCAGTTAGATCAAAACCTGCTGCATCTTGAATGTTTTGTCCGGAAGCTATTCCTAATGAAACTGTTCCATTAAAACCTGCAAGATCTCCACCGCTAACAGTGACATCATAGGTTGTTCCTGATCCTGAGACATTAGTAGCATTAGCACTGGTACCTGTTGGATCAAAATCTGTGACATCTACATTATTGACACTCTCACTAAAGACGATTCTAAAAACAAGTGAATTAGAATTGGTTGGTGAAGTCATTGGGGTTTGACGAGAGATACTGGTAATCGTTGGGTTTACTGCATCATCGTCACTCAATGTAAAAGATACCTGTTGTATACCAAATTCGTCACCATTGGTTGGCGCTCCCATGTCTACAATAATACTTTCATTGCCTTCTTCAATCATATCATCCAAACCTGTGACAGCAACACTGTCTTTGGTATCTCCTGCAGCAATTATGATGGTAGAACTTGATACCGCGAAATCAACACCCTCCGTAGCTGTTCCGGAAAAAGATATTGGAACCGATGTAGTCACTCCTGATGCTGCATCTAACTCTGCAGTTATGTAGGCTACTCCAAAATTTTCACTTGTTGGATCATAGATTGATCGTAATTCAAAAGTTACATCCGGTACAGTCTCGTTATTAATAATAGTGTAAGTGACCTGCTGAACGCCATCTTCCGTACCATTTGTAACACCGATGATATCTATTATCACTGTCTCATTGTTTTCAAACAGCGCGTCATCTTCATTTGTGATGGTTGTAGAATTAGAAGTAGAACCTGAATTAATAACAATTGAAGTAGCTCCTGCGGTGTAATCAAAACCACCACCTATGGCCGTTCCTCCGTAAAACAGGTTAACAGTTACATTTGCACCATAAGTATTAGATAATGTAGCAGTCACAGTAACATTGGTTGGGTTACTCTCTATACGGCTTGTAGGCGAAACTCCCAAAGTCACAGTAGGTATCGCAGATACATTTAGTGTGGCAACATAATTACCAGTACTATTCTCAACTCCATCGTTTACTTCAAACTGAAAAGAAGTATTGGTGGATCCGTTTTGGAGATACTTTAATCTTCCTGCATTCAAATCAGCTAAGGAAACAGTACCCCCTCCTGAGAGTACTTCTCCACCACCGATCATATTGTTACCGTCAGCATCTACAAATAGAGTCCCTGCCGCCGGCGCAATTTCTATTAAAATATTATTGAGGGGATCACCATCAGTATCATTATAACTGAAATCACCTGTAGAAAATGTATAAGCAAGGTCTTCAAAAGGTCCATTACTTGCTGTAAAACTTGCGCCTGTTGGTGCGGTGTTAACGACTGCCCCCACACCCGTCAAACTAATGTTGAAGGGGTTTTCATTAGCATCATTATTAGCGAAAGAAACCGCCCCAGTTCTTGTGCCTGCTGCTGCTGGTGCAAATTGGATCGTAAAGGATGTGGAACCACTAGTCGCTACCGGAGAAGAAGGTTGAGTAGTTACCGAATAATCGCCTGAGATTATTAGTGGTGTTGTTAAGGTTAATTCATTCGCACCATCTGTATTTTCTAAAGTAAAGGTACGAGAGGTATTGGCCCCTACAGACACAGAACCAAAATTAACTGTACTGCCATCAGCTACATTAGCCCCTGCAGCATTGTTGTCTGTTACATTAATCTCTTGAGCAAATGCAAGAGGCATAAGTAAAATGCATAGAAATCCTGTTAGTATAACTCTCATCATGTAATCGTTGTTAATTATATACATTAAGAATGGGGTGTTTTTTCTCAATTAACTAAATTCAAATCTAGATTTGTTTTCGTAACAAACTCTAAAAAAATCATTAATACCACTCGATATCAACAGATTGTCCATCATTTTGTCCATTGAAAGATCTATTGCTTTGTCCATTTTATCAACATCCAATTTGAGTTGACTGGACAGACCTATTAAGTGATCCTTAATAGAAAAAAAATAAGTTAATTGATACTGGTAGGAAAATAGTTTATTCAACCTTCTTTTTGATCCTACTGAAGTATTAAATAATCTTGATATAGTTAATAATCCAATTGATCGTAGGGAGTGCAATCTACCCATTGGGTAGCCGTTCATAGTCCGCGTGAAGCATTCTAAGAATTTTAAAATGAATCTCTTCCAAATTGAGACAGGAAAAATCTCATATTCAGTTAATAGCAAATTTATCATAAGTTTAGTGTAGTTGCCTTAAAGGTATAAGTATTCATGATCTGCAATTATTTAATTCGATTAAACAGTAATTTGATTCGATTAAAAACACCTGTTTCCATCAACTCCAATTCTAATTTGATAATTTTCATGTTGATTATCAAAAATAAGTGATCAAGCCAACAATTGGGTATGTGAGTGAATCATTATCAGGTGCGAATGTTTTGAGTTCCGTCAAAAATTTCGGTAGGTTTTGAGATAAATTTTGCAAGCTTTACATGTGTCTATTCATACAATCAGTTCCTTGATTACAACATGTCTTGGTAACCCTGTCCTCATGATTGATTTTCTCTCAAAAGAGAATGTACAAACTCGAGATAAAGGTGATTTATATACGATTCCTTATTAGGGTTTAATAGGCTCCTGTTCACCCATTTCTTTCATTCTATCAAGAGCTGGGCGGTAGTTAGGTTGCTTTTGAAGTGTTATGTTATAATATTTTGCTGCGTTTTTAAAATCTCCCGAAATTTCATAACATGCTGCTAAATTAAAATAGTTTTCAGCCTTATTTTCTCCTAATTCAATTGCTTTTTTAATGTATGTAATGGCATTTTTATAATTACCACTCATAGAATAAACCACCCCTAAGTTATTGTATGTACCTGCATGTTGAGGGTAAAGGTTAAGTACTGTTTGGTACGCTATTACACACTCTCTAATATATTCAATTCTTTGTGCCTCGTTGGTTGTTTCTCCCAAAGCTTGTTGAATTGCATCCCCATACATAATTTGCAGTTTCACAGATTGATCAGCTACTTTCGCATCTTTCCTCATGAGAGACTGTAAGTTATCCCAATCCCCTGTGCGTGAAAAATCTATCACAATCCAAGCAAGGCCAATAACTCCCAATACTTGAAAAACATATTTTCTATTTTTCAAATGTATCGTTCTTATAACCCCACTAAATGGATGTGAATATAATAGTGCTACAGCCACTGATGAGAAGCCTAAAATTGAATTAAAAGCGAAACGCTCTGCAATGATTCCTGTTACTGCATGTGGGAAATTTAAAAAAGGAGCAATGAAAATTAAAAATGACGTCAATCCAAAAACAAGCAACTTATTTGTATTGTATGTTTTGATGATCAAAAAAACCATTAAAATAAATGCTAGGACGCCTAAATAAACTGGGTAATCGCTCCAATCTAATATTTCAATTTCATTATAGCCATAGTATGATAAAAGAGGATAAGGAACAAAATGTAGTTTTAAATAGATTAAAAATGAATAGAATATCATTGGGAACCTAGCTTCACCAGGCATGAAATTCAGTGGATTTTCAAAGTAATCTACCGCTCTCAAGAGTTCTCCTTCTTCAAAAATACTTCTTGGTAAGAAAAAAGAAAAACCACAAAAAATGATTAATGATATAAAAAGTAATCCACCTTTTGGCCATGAAATTTTGTTAAAAAGAACAAGCGAGAATGGGATAAACAATAAAAATGGAGAAGCAGAAAGCTTCGTATTGATACCCATTCCTATGAATAAAAATGCGCCTAATAAATAAATGAAATTTTTATTTTTTAAAAAGTGTAATAATGAAAAGGTTGCCAAGAATCCAAATAGGCTAACTAATATCTCTTCTCTATTTTTCAAACTTACCACCACCTCTGAATGTAAGGGGTGCAAAGTAAAGATCACAACCACTAAAAAGGCAATCCACTCTGGGTAATCACTCAACAAATTACGCATCACGCTGAAAATTAAGAGAATTAAACCGATATATAATAGCAAGTTAACCAGATGGCTTAAGCCTGGTTTGTAACCAAAAATCTCTTTTTCTAAAACAAAGGTGATTAATGTAACAGGGCGATAATCAAAGTTGTCCTTACCATTGAAACCTGTACTGTAGGGTGTTGTCAAGATTTCAGGAATTCCTGAGAATCCTTTAGTTACCTTCTTATTCGCTTTAGTAGTTACAATTTCATCATCTAAAGAATAACCATTACTTATAGACTTACCGAAAGCCAAAAACACGAGTACGATCAGGATGATTCTTTGATATCGTAAATTTGGTAAGTTTATTAAAGCGTTAGGCATGTAGAAAGTACAATGTTTAAAATCAAATTATGTAGGTAAGATAATTGCAAACTTAGAATTATTCAAAAGCTGATTCTAATTCTAGTTTTTCAATAGTTTTTAGTTAATTTCCTTTCTTAATAGCACATGAAAAAAAGTCCATTTCCCAGATTTCAGTGTATTGTAATTCCTAGATCCCTTTAAAAATGAAAAACTTTTAAACAAGGTTTTCCCATTCCAGAAGCCTTTTAGCATTTCCAGTTTTCTATTCTCATCTTTGTCTAAAGAACTGATCACCGATTGAGTAATGTCTTCTTTCAAGATTACTTCAAAACCACAATCTTTAAATATAGCCATGGTGTTTTCAACCTGGTTATTGATCCTGATGTCACCAAACGTAAAATATCCACCAGGTTTTAAAACTTCGTAAGTGTTCTTAACAAAAGACTTAAAATCTATATAGGAATGAGATGATTCTAAATTTACTACAATATCAAAAGATTCTGAAGGGAGAGAAAAATCACACGCATCGCCTTGTACAAAATTAATGGTAGTATCGGTATAATATTGTTTCGCAAGTCTAATGTTCAAACCAATTAGATCTAAGCCTGTCACTTGTAATGGACTCAGGTACCTATTGATATAATAACATCCTCCACCAAGCCCACAGCTAATGTCAAGAATAGTCTTATTCTCTATCTCAATCCTACTTAAAATATAGTAATAAAGCTGAAATTGTAAGCGCTCTACTTCATCTTCCTTAGACAATTTGGGTTGTTTTTCTTTTGGGAGGTCTAACCCAAGATTCAATATCTTAACAAAGAATATTCCTTTTTCTTGAAAAAAAGCAAACGCATTGTAACCAATTATCACATATAGCTTCTTGTAAAAACTCATAAGCTTCACCATATGCTGTCGCAATGATTGATTTTTCATAAAAGCGAAATTATTTAATGAATTAACATTTGCCTTAAATATATATTTAATTTAGAAGTTCTAGTCAGTAAAAATAAATCTCCTAAAAGTGCATTAAATAGAAATTATCACGAATCTATTTTGAAACCCCTGGCCTGTCAATGAACCAACCCCGACCCAAGGGTACGGGGTATCTATGGGCAATAATTTAATGATCGACTCAAG